>CAZTNO010000025.1:0-16937 GCA_964614865.1 uncultured Clostridia bacterium | reverse complement strand
GCATGGGGCGCACCTCGTTGACCAACTTTCTCCGTTTGCTGAAACTGCCCGCGGCGGTGAAGACCCAGTTGTCGGCAGGTCAGCTCGACGCCGGCCACGCGCGGGCCGTGCTCTCCCTGCCCACCGATGCCGAGATGATCACCGCGGCCGACCTGATCGCCAGGAAAAAACTGTCGGTGCGGCAGGCCGAAGAGTGGGTCAAGCAGGCGGCGCGGACCCCGCCCGAACCGGTGGCCGCCGATCCCGACCTGGTGAAGATGGAGCACCGCCTCACCAAGGCCCTGGCCACCAAGGTCTCGCTGAAGTACACCCGGAAGGGGAAGGGGCGGGTGACGGTCTTTTTCGACGATCTACCTGAATTCCAACGCCTCTACGCGTTGCTGGTCCGGGAGTGACCTGACATGAGCAAGAACGATCCAAGCCCCCGCATCTGTGGTTTCATCGACCGGGACACCGAGTTTACCGGTGACATCCGTTTCAAGGACTCGTTTCGCATCGACGGCAAGTTTTGCGGCAAGGTGTTGTCGGGGGTGGGCCTGATCGTCGGCGAAAGCGCCGAGGTGGACGCCGACATCGACGTGCACCACGTGTCGATCAACGGTCGGGTAAAGGGCGCTATCCGGGCCAAAGAGAAGATCGAGATCTTCAGCCAGGGCCGGGTGGTCGGCACCCTGGTCGCCCCCAAGCTGATCATCGAGGAGGGGGCGTTCTTTCAAGGCTCGTGCCAGATGGAGATGAAGGCCCTGGAAAGTCGCAACAAGGGGGCCGGCGACAAAACGACGCCATGACGGTTGGCGTGGTGATCCCGGCACGTTACGCCTCCACCCGGTTTCCCGGCAAGCCGCTGGTACAGATTGCCGGCAAACCGATGATCCAGTGGGTTTGGGAACGGGCGTCGCGGGCGCGGGGCATTGCCGGGGTTTTCGTGGCCACCGACGATCCGCGCATCGTCGCGGTGGTGGAAGGCTTTGGCGGGCAGGCCCGGCTCACCTCGGCCAGTGCCGCCAGCGGCAGCGACCGCATCTGGGAAGTGCTGACCCGCGAAAGCTGGGACGGAGTGGTCAACGTGCAGGGCGATGAACCCCTGGTCGATCCCGACCTGATCGAACGGCTTGCGGGAGCGCTGGCCTCGGGTGAGGGTGAGGTGGTCACTGCGGCGGTGGCCAGCAACGACCCGGACGAGTTTCGTTCTCCCCACGTGGTGAAAGTGGTGGTGAACGGGAACCACCAGGCGCTCTACTTCTCCCGGGCGGGGATTCCCCACCCTCCTGACGGGGAAACCCCACAATTCCTGCGCCATGTCGGCATGTACGCCTACACCCGGGAAGCCCTGCAGTTGTTCGTGACGTGGCCCCCCTCGCCCCTGGAAACCACCGAGCGCCTGGAACAACTCCGTTTTCTGCACCACGGCCTGCGCATCCGGGTGATCGCTGCCGCCACCCCCGGCCACGGGGTGGACGTCCCCGCCGACGTGGCCCTGATCGAGCCCCTCCTGCGAGGATAACCCCTCTTCGTTCGTTACTTGGTAAAAGGGGTCAGCCTGCGGAGGAAGCCCCACCCGGTTTCTCTTCGGTAAAAAGGCCGCGCGCCTGCAAACGAGCACGCAGCACCTCTTTGTCGATCGACTTGGCGATCGCCTCGGGGGCTTCGACCTGGCCCTTTTCCACCAGTTCGGTCAGGGCGTCGACCATCAACCGGTTGCCCTGGGCCTTGCCCGTCTGCATCAGGGTCGGAATCTGGAATGTTTTGCCCTCGCGGATCAGGTTGGAGATGGCCACGTTGACCACGAGCACCTCGTAGGCCGCCGCCCGCCCACCCCCCTTGCGTTTGCACAGGGTCTGCGAGATCACGCAGATCAGGGCATCGGAAAGCATGCTGCGGATCTGGGCCTGCTGCCCCGAAGGGAACTGATCGATCACCCGGTCGACGGTGCCCACCGCCGAACTGGTGTGCAGGGTGCCGAGCACCAGGTGGCCGGTGGCGGCGGTCTCGATGGCGATGGCGATGGTTTCCAGATCGCGCATCTCGCCCACCAGGACGACGTCGGGGTCTTCGCGCAAAGCGGCCCGCAGCGCGCGCTTGAATGACTCGGTATGGGTGAGTACTTCGCGCTGGTTGATGATCGACTGCCGGTTTTCGTGCAAAAACTCCACCGGATCTTCGATGGTGATGATGTGCAGCTTGCGGTTGCGGTTGATGTGATCGATCAAACTGGCCAAAGTGGTCGATTTGCCGCTGCCGGTGGGGCCGGTGACCAGAATCAGCCCTTTGGGGGCACCACACAGCGTGACCACTGCCTCGGGGACCGCCAAATCTCCGGTGGAGAGGATCTTGCTCGGGATCTGGCGCAACACGGCGCCGATGCCGTGGTGGTCGCGGAACACGTTCACCCGGAAGCGGCAGCGCCCCGGCCACTGGTAGGCGAAGTCGGTGTCCTGCGATTCGCGGAATTCGGCGATGTTGCGCTCGGGGGCGATCTGGGTGAGTTCCTGCCAGATGACCTCCTCGGTAAGGGGCAAAAAACCCTCCATGGTGACGATATCGCCATCGACCCGCAACGAGGGGCAGCTGCCGGTGGCCAGATGGAGGTCCGACGCCCTGCGTTCGATCATGATCGGCAACATGGCGGCCAGGGTGGGGACCTGATCGCCGGAGAGGGGCGGAGAAGGCGGAGCCGGGAGGGGGAGGCGGGTGAATTCGCGTCGGCTGCCCTCCAGACGGGTGGAAAAACGTTGACCCTGGAAGTCGAACGAGGTCGCCTGGCCGAACACCCGGCCCAGCTCGTCTTCCATGAATTGCCACTCCACCGGGGTGAGCACCGCCTTCCATAGCGGAAGGGACTTGCCATCCTTGATCGCGTGGGGCGGGGTCTGCTGGTCGATGGCGAGCCCGTCTGCCCCCACCCGGATCACCGCCTCGAGGAGCCTTTCGATGTTGGTCAAATTCCCTCCACCCGGGCAATCCAGTGCCTGTGCACGTGGATTTTCCGTCCTTGCTCGAAAAAACACAGGAAAGGGGTGGCGTCGTTGAAGTAATCCACCGGGCGGGCGTGGAACATGGGGAGCTCGCCCAGAAAATGCACCCGTAGCACCGATTGGTCGGCCAGGATCAATGCCAGGGGGGTCCCTTCGGCCGCGGGGAGGGGCTCCGTTTCCCGCACCCAGGTGACCCGCTGCAGGTTCAGTAAAACCGATTGGCCGCCGGAAAGGCGTACCGGGATGAAACGGACCCCTTCGGCCAAAAACTCCTCGACCGTCTGCGGGCCGGAGTGCAAAGGCGAGGAGAGGTTGAGAAAGAACCTGGCGCCCGAACTCTCGCCAGAATGCTCCACGCTGCGAAAATCGACGACCACCTCCCTCTTGGGAATGCGCAGATCGACGGTCATGCGGGTTTTCTCCTTGCCTTTGTGGCACGATACGGCAAAGGCGGGTTCCTGTCAAGGCAATGACGAGGAGGCGCGTTGACAGAGCCGAATCGGGGTGTTAGAGTGTCCCCGCAAAGCGAGCCCATGGGAAGAAAAAACGTCAAAGGATTCCGTCTGATCATCGCCGCCTCGGTGGTTCTCTTCATCCTGTTCGTGGTGGCCCGCATCTTCTTCGAGGAGAGCAAGAACATTTCGCGCGGCTTCGTGCTCAGCCCCACCCTGCTCTTCTCGCTGTGGATCCTGATCATCCTGTTCGGCATCACCTTCCTGTTCATCCTGATCCGCAACATGGTCAAGATGTACTACGATCGCCACGGGCAGGGGCGTGGGCACAGTTTCAAGAACCGGCTGGTCTTCTTCTTCATCTCCTTTTCGATCGTCCCCACCCTGCTCCTGTTCTTCTTTGCCACCGACATCGTTTCGCGCTCGATCGACCAGTGGTTCCGTTCGCCGATCGAGCAGATCATGACCCATGTCGAGGGGGTGGAGCGGGGCTACTACGAAAAAACGCGCGAGGATCTGGCCCACTTTTCCCGGCTGATCAGCGAGGATATCCGTCAGAAGAAGTTGCTCGGCAAAGACAATCGCACCTCGTTGCAGAATTCGCTGAAAGGCCGGATGAACGAGTACAACCTCGATGTGATCAGCTTTTACGTCAACCAAAGAGAGGAGTTCACCCAATTCAATCCGCGCATTCCCATCCAGGAGTGGCGGGATTTGCCGACCAACGTGGTCTACCGGGGGCTGGGGGGCGAGAATTTCCTGCAGATCGACCCGCTCAAGAAAGGGGAGCTGGTGCGCACCGGCGTCGCCTTCGACGGCGAGCGGGGCGAACGGGTGCTGATGATCGTCGGCCTCTACTTTCCCGAAGGGTACATCCAGAGCCTGCGCAATCTCTCGTCGCTGGCCAGGAAATACACCCAGCAGAAAGCGCTGCGCGATCCGGTGAAGAACACCTACATCCTGCTGTTCATCTTCATCACCATCCTGATCATCTTTTCGGCCTCCTGGATGGGGTTCTACCTGGCCAAAGGGATCACCACGCCGATCGAAAAACTCGCCGCCGCGGCGTCGGAAATCACCAAAGGCAACTTCGACGTGTGGGTGGACCACTCGGGTTCCGACGAGTTCCGCATCCTGACCGAAGAGTTCTCGCGCATGGCCGCCGCCCTCAAAGAAAACCGCGACAAACTCACCAAACGGACCGTCGAACTCCGCCACCGCCGCAGCATCATCGAAACCATCCTCAGCAATATCACCTCGGGGGTGATCGCCCTCAACACCCATGGCGAGATCATCAACTTGAATCCCGAGGCGGGGCGAATGCTCTCTGTCGATCCCGCCGAATCGATCCGCAAGCCGTTCTCGGTCGTCATCGGCCCCGAAACCCACCGCGAGATCCACGACCTGATCGGCCGGGCCCTCGAGACCAAGTTCAAACTGATCGAGCGCGAGGTCGACCTCAAGGTGAAGGGGCGGATCGTCAATTTGGCGGTGCGGGTCACCCAGATCCGCCAGCCCGGCAACAACCGGTTTGCCGGCGTGCTGGTGGTGCTGACCGACCTGTCGGACCTGATCAAGGCGCAGCGAATGCTGGTCTGGCGCGAGGTGGCGCGCCGGGTGGCCCACGAGATCAAAAACCCGCTGACTCCGATCCAGATCTCATCGCAACGGATCATGCGCAGCCTGGAACTGCCCGACGACAAGTTTCGCCAGATCGTCGAGGACAGCCTGAACATCATCCTGGAGGAGTTGGACTCGATCAAGAAACTGGCCGAGGAGTTCGGCAATTTCGCCCGCCTGCCCGAGATCAAGCTCACCCAGGGCGATATCAACGACATCCTGGAAAAGCTCGCCTCGGTCTACTCGTCGGTGTACCAGGGGATTTCGTTCAAGGTGGCGCTCAGCGAGGATCTTCCCCCCATGGTGCGCTTCGATACCGAGCAGATCCGGCGCGTGTTCGTCAATCTGCTCGACAATGCCGTCGAGGCCATGAAAAAAGAGGGGACGGTCGAGGTGCTCACCCGTTTCAACGCCGAGAACCGGTTCGTGACCATCGAGATCGCCGACAGCGGCCCCGGAGTCTCCGACGAGGACAAGGGCAAGCTGTTCATCCCCTACTTCTCGAAAAAGCACACCGGGCGCGGGCTGGGCCTGGCGATTGTCAGCAACATCATCGAAGAGCACAACGGGCTGATTTCGGTGATCGACAATCACCCCGCCGGGGCCCGTTTCATCATCGAGTTGCCGGCCTGACCCTTTCGCCCGGTTTTTGGTTTATCCCTGCCGGCACCACAGGCGGACCAGGTGGCGCAGCACCTCGACCGCCTTTTCCATGTCCTCCAGGGTGATCCACTCGTACTTGCTGTGGAAACTGTTGCCGCCCGAAAACAGGTTCGGGGTCGGCAGACCCATGAAGCAGAGGCGGGCGCCGTCGGTGCCGCCGCGAATGCTGGACTGGATGGGGGAGATCCCCGCGGCGCGGATGGCGGCGATGGCCTTCTCGATCACCTCGGGATGGTTGTCGAGCACCACTTTCATGTTGCGGTACGATTCATGCACCACCACCTCGGCCTTGCCGCCCGGGAAGCGGGCCAGAACCGAATGCACGATCTGCCGGATAAAGTCTTCCTTGGCCGTCAGCCCCTCGGGGGTGAAATCGCGGATCAGACACTTGATGAGGGCGCTCTCGGTGGAACCGGTGAGGTGGTGGGGGTGGATGTACCCCTCCCGGCCGGCGGTGGTCTCGGGGGAGAGGGCGTCCCCGGGGAACTGCTCGACGATGGCGGCGGCGATCTTGATGGCGTTCACCAGTTTGTCTTTGGCCTGCCCGGGGTGGACGTTGATGCCGGTGATGCGGATGTCGAGAGAGTCGGCGCAGAAGGTCTCGTCCTCGATTTCGCCCACCCGCTCGCCGTCGACCGTGTACCCGACATCGGCGCCGATTTCGGCGACGGTCAGGTGCTCGACGCCGCGCCCGGTCTCTTCGTCGGGGGTGAAGACGATGCGCAGGTTGGGCCGGGGGAAATCGGGGTTGGCGACCAAAAAGGTCAGCAAGTCCATGATTTCGGCGATGCCGGCCTTGTCATCGGCTCCCAGCAGGGTGGCGCCGTCGGAGGTGATCACGGTCTGACCCGCTTTGGTCGCCAGGTAGGGGTGCTCGGCGATGCGCAACACCACCTCCCCGTCGGCGCTGATCGGCAGGTCTTTTCCGTCGTAACTGCGATGGAGGCGGGGCTGGACGTTCTCTCCCGACACGTCGGGCGAGGTGTCGAGGTGGGCGATCAGGGCGACGGTCGGCTGGGGGGCGGGGCGGTTGCTTGGCAGGGTGGCCAGCAGGTATCCCCATTCGTTGACCACCGCTCCCGCGATGCCGAGTTCCTCGAGCTCGCCCTTCAACTTGTGGGCCAGGTGGATCTGCTTGGTGGTGGAGGGAAAGGTCTCGACCCCCTCCCGGGACTGGGTATCGATCCGCACGTAACCGAGAAAACGGGTCAACAGGTCGGGGTGGTTCACATCGGCCTCCTTGGTCGAAAAGTCATTATACCGGACTTGCCGGGAAAAGGGGAGCGGGGCTGGGTGGAAGCCGCGCCTGTTGACAGCCCGGCGCCGATTCTGGTATAGTGTCCCCTATTTTGTCAATGGGAAAGGAGTGTTTGCCGTGAAAAGAACGTTTCAGCCCAACAACTCGAAGCGCAAGAAGAACCACGGGTTCCGAGCCCGCATGGCCACCCGGGGGGGACGGGAGATCATCAACCGTCGACGCCGCAAGGGGAGAAAAGAGCTGAGCGCCTGATCGATGACCGGGCGTTTTTCAAGGAATCATCGGCTGCATGAGGAGGGGGATTTTCTCCGCCTCCTGAAAAGGGGGCGGCGGCTCCGCACCGATTTTTTTTTTGTACTTTTTACCCGGCTTGCGTCCCTACCCGCGATTCGCCGTCTCGGTCAATCGCAAGGTGGGCAATGCCGTGACCCGCAATCGGCTCAAACGCATGTACAAGGAATGGTTCCGCGCGGGACGTGGGCTGGTGCCAGCCCCGGTGGATGCCTGGATCTCGGTTCGCAAGTCGTTTTCGGCGGATGAGGCGGGCCGGGTGCAGACTCAGTTTTTCGAGGCGCTGAGCCGCCCTTTGCCGCGCCCATGAAGACGGTCCTGCTCGGCTTGATCCGCCTCTATCAGCGCACCCTCTCTCCGTTGCTCGGTCGCCACTGTCGCTTTTACCCCACCTGCTCGGCCTATACCCATGAGGCGATCTCGCGCTTCGGTGCCGGCCAGGGGACGTGGCTGGGGTTGAAACGAATCTTGCGCTGCCACCCGCTCCATCCCGGCGGCGTCGATCCCGTTCCCGATATCTTCGAGGTGAAATGTCCATGGATACCAAAAGGCTGATTTTAGCCGTCGTCCTCTCCATCGTGGTGATCGTCGCCTACCAGTACCTCTTCATGCCCGCCCCCAGGCCGGTAGCGCCCTCCGCGGCCCAGGCCCCCCTCCCGGCAGCCTCCTCCACCGGCGCTGCAGCTCCGGTAACCTCCGCCGCCGCCGCCGGCAACCTGGGCACCCTGTTTGCCGAAACCGAAACCGCCCCCGAGATCGCGGCGGCCAAAGTGGCCGGCGACGTGGTGGCAGAAAGCGAAGAGGAGCTGGTGCTGGAAACCGAGCAGTTCACGGCCAAGCTTTCCAACCGTGGGGCGGCCCTGACCCACTTCCAACCGCGGGGCTATCGCAACGACCTGGGACAACCGTTGAACCTGGTTCACTCCGGCAACGGCCCCCTTCACCTGTACCCGCTGATGCTTTTTCCCCAAGGGGAGAATGGGGTATACGACCGCGCCAACCGTACCCTGTTCACCGTGACGGGGGGCTGGAAAGGCCACCTGCGTCGGGGCGAACAGGGCAAGGTGGTGTTTCGGGCGGCCAGCGCCCAGGAAGACTGGCAGGTCGAGAAGACGCTGACCTTTACCGGGGGGACCTACCGCATCGGCATCGAGGTGCGGGTGGTCCAGGCCGGAAAGGTCCTCGATGCGCCGCTGGTGTACGGCCCCGAGCTCGAGGGCCAGGGGGCGCTGGAGCGGGCCGGGGTGCAGGGGCTCAAGGTGGCGGGCTTTACCGGCAAAGAGCTGGTCTCCCAGGAATTCGCCAAGGTCAAGACCCAGCCCGGCGGTTCGGCTGCGGGGATCGAGAAGGCCCAGGGAGAGCTTCCGGGTACTTTTGCCTGGACCGCCTACGAGACCATCTACTTTGCCGCCATCTTCCGCCACCCGAACCCTTCGGGTCACGCGACCTACGCGGTGATCCGGGCTCCCGAGCCGCAAGGGGCAAACCCTGCCGCAAAGCCGGGCATGCAGAATTACCACTACCTGGTGGTCAAGAATCCCCGGGCCCTCTACCTGGGCCCCAAAGACGAAAGGGCGTTGAAGGCGGTGGAAAAAGACTTTCCGGGCATCCAGGAAGTGATCGAGTACGGCTGGTTCGGCACCCTGGCCCGCCTGATGCTGAAGGGGATCGTCTGGATCCACAGCTTCGTGCCCAACTACGGCTGGGCGATCATCCTGTTCACCCTGTTCCTCAAGGTGGTCCTCTTCCCGCTGACCTACTCCTCGAGCGTGTCGATGGGCAAGATGCAGGCCCTTCAGCCCAAGCTCAAGGCCATCAAGAAGAAATACAAGAACGTCAAAGATCCCGAGCAACGCCGCCAGATGAACCTGGAGGTGATGGCCCTCTACAAACAGGAAAAGGTGAACCCCGCCGGAGGCTGCCTCCCCCTGCTGCTGCAGCTGCCGATCCTGTGGGGGTTCTTCCGCCTGCTGTCGGTTTCGATCAACGTCCGCCAGGAACCCTGGATGCTCTGGATTCACGACCTCTCGATCAAGGACCCCTACTACATCCTGCCCATCCTGATGGGGGTCACCCAGCTGGTGGTCCAGCGCATGACTCCTTCGGGGGGCGACGACATCCAGCGCAAGATGATGTACATCATGCCGGTGATCATGGTGGTGATGTTTGCCGCCTTCCCCGCCGGCCTCAATCTCTACTGGTTCGCCTCCAACCTCTTGCAGATCGGTCAGCAGAAACTGATCAACGACCGGGTATTCAGTAAGAAAAAGGAAGAGGAAAAGGAACGTCGGACCCAGAAACGCAAAAAAGGAGCCAAAGAGCAATGAGCGAGAAGAGGGAATTCGTCGCCGTTTCGTTGCGGGACGCCATCAACCAGGCGGCTGAGGCGTTTGCGGTCCCTGAAGAAAAGTTGCAATACCGGGTCATCACCGAGAAGACCAAGTACTTCGGGCATAAACAGCGTGAGATCTACATCGAGGCCTGGGCCCAAGGCACCGGGGAGGCGACCGGGGTGCAGGAGTTTCTCGCCCAGTTCGTCGCCGCCCTGAAGATGGACCTCGAATTCACCCTGGAGGACACCCCCACCTTTCTGAGGGTGAATTTCTCCGGGGAAGACTACCGGCTCATGCTGCACCAGAACGGCAACCTGCTCAACGCCGTCCAGTACCTGCTCAACCGGCTCTATTCCGACGGGGTGGGCAAGAAGATCTACTGCGAGTGCCAGAATTACCGCAAGAAGAAAGAGGTGGAGTTGTCGGCCCTGGCTCATCGCTACGCCCGTCAGGTGCGCAAGAGCGGCCGCCCGGTGAACCTGCCCGAGATGAATCCGTTCGAGCGGAGGGTGATCCACATGACTATCAACCGCTATTCCGACCTGGAATCCCGCAGCGAAGGGGAGACGTTCCTGAAGGTGATCACCATCCAGAAAAAGGCGAATGGGTGAGGATGCCATCGTCGCCCTGGCCACTCCACCGGGCCGGGGCGCGATCGCGCTGATCCGGTTGTCGGGGGGGGATTGTTTGCGGATCGTGCGCCGCCTGGTCCCCTCCCTGCCCGAGCATCCGTCTCCCCGCCGGGCCACCCTGGCCCCTTTCATCACTGCCGGGGGGAAACTCGACGATTGCCTGGCCACTTTTTTCCCCGCGCCAAACTCCTATACCGGTGAAGACTGCGTCGAACTGACGCTGCATGGCAACCCGAGCCTGGTTTCCGAGGCGCAACGGCAGTTGATCCAGGCAGGAGCCCGTCCGGCCAGGCCGGGCGAGTTTACCTGGCGTGCCTTGCTGAAAGGCAAAATGGATTTGTTGCAAGCCGAAGCGGTCCAGGACCTGGTGGCGGCCGATTCGATACTCGAAGCCCGGCTGAGTTTCGGCAAATTGGAGGGGCGGCTGTCGGAGGTGGTGGCGGGATTGCGGAGCCGCCTGGTCGACCTGGGGGCCCGGCTGGAAACGGCGCTCGAATTCGCCGAAGAGACCTCCACCGACGCTGGCGAACTCGTCGTCCAGGCGCGCAAGGCCTTCTCCGAGGTGGAAGTGGTGCTGGCTTCGGCGCGCTTCCAACGCTCCCGGTTGCGCGGCCTCGAGGCGGGGATCGTGGGGCGGGTGAACGCCGGCAAGTCGACCCTGTTCAACGCCCTGCTGCTGGACGAGCGGGCCCTGACCTCGCCCCACCCGGGGACCACCCGGGACGTGCTGCGCGAACGCCTCGATCTCGATGGCGTCCCGCTCTTTTTGACCGATGCCGCAGGTTTTGCCGGCCCCGATGGCAGTGAACTCGACCAGCTCGGGGTGCAGCGAAGCCTGGACCGGCTCCACGAGGTCGGGATCGTTTTGCTGGTGGTCGATTCCTCGCGCCCGCTGGATGAAGCGGATCTGCGCCTCGCCGGCCTCACCGCCGGCAAGACGCGCCTGGTGGTGGCGAGCAAGGCCGACCTCGCCTCGCCCGCCAGCAGGGTGTCGATCGAGGCCGCGTTTGCCGACGGAGAGATCGCCTGGGTGTCGGCGCTGAAAGGGACGGGGCTTGCCGCGGTGCGGAGTTTTCTCGCCGCCGCGGTGCGAAAGGACGAGCAGCACTCCGCCCCCTACTCGTTGAACGACAGGCAACTCCAGGGTTTCGAACACCTGCGGGCGGTGTTGGGACGCCTGGTCGAGGCTCTGCTGGCGGGGGAATCCCGCTGGGAGCTGGCCGCCGAAGAACTGCGCACCTCCCTGCGGGAGATCGGCCGGCTGAACGGCACGGTCGACGTCGATGAGGTGCTGGCCACGGTGTTTGACCGTTTTTGCATCGGCAAATGAAGCCTCCCCCGGGTAACCCGCAAATCGTGGTGATCGGCGCCGGCCATGCCGGTATCGAGGCGGCGGTTTCCGCCGCCCGCATGGGGGGGGAGGTGACCCTGCTGACCATGCACCTCGACATGGTGGCGCAGATGTCGTGCAACCCCTCGATCGGCGGCATCGCCAAAGGGCACCTGGTCAAGGAAATCGACGCCCTGGGCGGGGTGATGGCCCGGGCGGCAGACGCCACCGCCATCCACTTCAAGACCCTCAACCGCAGCAAGGGGCCCGCCGTTCGGGCCACCCGCACCCAGAACGACAAGGTCGAGTATCGCCGGTTCATGAAGCGTCTGCTCGAGGAAACGCCGGGGCTCACCCTGCTCCAGGCCGAGGTGACCGGTTTCGACGTCGATCGGGGGCGGGTACGGGGGGTGCGGTTGGGAGCCCGGGAGACGCTGGTCGCCGATGCGGTGGTGATGGCCACCGGAACCTTTCTCAACGGTCGGATCCACCTGGGGGCCGACACCCGGGTGGCGGGACGGGCCGGGGAACCGGCCGCGATTGAACTAGCCGGAGCCTTGTCCGGGCTGGGGCTGCGCACGATCCGCCTGAAAACGGGGACGCCGATGCGGCTCTGGGCTTCGACCATCGACTGGAGTCGCTTCCTGCCGCTGCCCGGCGATGAACCCCCGCGGCCCTTTTCGCTGTTCACCCGGGGGCGTCCGAAAAACCGGATCGTCTGCCACCAGGGCCATACCAACGCCGGGGTGAAGCGGGTGATCGAGGACAATCTGGCCCTCTCTCCGCTCTACTCGGGTTCGATCACCGGAGTCGGTCCCCGGTACTGCCCCTCGATCGAGGACAAGATCGTGAAGTTTCCCGCCCGCGATCACCACCCCTTCCACCTCGAGCCCGAGGGGCTGACCACCCGGGAAATCTACGTGGGGGGGCTGTCGACCAGCCTGCCGCCGGCAGTGCAGCGATTGATCCTGGCCGAAATCGACGGCTTGCAACACGCCCGCATGGCCCGGCCAGCCTATGCCGTGGAGTACGACGCCCTCGACGCCACCCAGCTAGGCCCCAATCTCGAGTGCCGGGAGAT
This sequence comes from uncultured Clostridia bacterium, assembly GCA_964614865.1. Classification (GTDB taxonomy): domain Bacteria; phylum Acidobacteriota; class Aminicenantia; order UBA2199; family UBA2199; genus CAZTNO01. Next base: position 4,302 of record CAZTNO010000025.1, on the reverse strand, counting down.
CGCGGGGCTCTTTTTCGCCGGCCAGGTGAACGGGACCTCGGGCTATGAGGAGGCGGCGGCCCAGGGCCTCCTGGCCGGGATCAACGCGGTGTTGGCCTGCCGGCGGGAACCGCCTTTTCTGGTCGGACGGGAGGAGGGCTACGTCGGGGTGATGATCGACGATCTGGTCAGCCGGGGAGTCGACGAGCCCTACCGCCTGTTCACAGCCCGGGCCGAATACCGGCTGCAACTGCGCGAAGACAACGCTTTTTCACGGTTGGGAGGTCATGCCCGTCGCCTGGGGCTGCTTTCCGAAAAGGACTACCGAAGCCAGGCCGAAAAGCAGGAGCGCCGGGAGAGGGCGATCAGCTGGCTGAAAGTGGAGCGGGGGTCGTTTGCCGGTCGTAGCGACACCCTCTACCACTTGCTGAAGGACCCGGCGGCCTCGCTGGCGACCTTGATCCCCGCCTGGCCCCGCAAGGTTTTTTTGCACCGCCGGCCCGAGGACGACGCCTACGTCGAGGCCGAGGTGAAGTATGCGGGCTACATCGCCATCCAGCGCCGGGAAACCGAACGGCTGGCACGCAGCTCCCGGCAGGAGTTGCCGGCAGACCTCGATTTCCAGGCGATCTCCGGCCTCTCCACCGAGGTGCGGCAAAAGTTGACGAGGCTGCGGCCCGCCACCCTGGGGGATGCGGCGCGCATTCCGGGGGTCGATCCGGCCAGTTTACAGGCGATCTCGATCCACCTGACCTTGAGGCAGCGAAAACTCCCCTCCGTTGCGCCGGGCGGGGAAAGCGGCGGGTGATCTACGGCTAGCCGTTGCCGCGGCGCTGAAAACAGGCCAGGCTGCCGAAGAACTTCTGCTCCCGCGAACGCCCCGGATGGCTGGTGCCGAAGTACAATCCCACCGAACAGACCCGGACCGGGATCGCTTCGCCGTCCCCTTCGATCCAGGGGCGGCGCAGCTCCAGATCCAGCCCCACCGTGGGTCGGGAATAGCGGTGCTCGTCGAGCACCTTGGCATCGAGGGCGGCCAGGTTGATCTCCTCGCCACGGGTCCAGGCCTCCCGCAGCAGCCTCTCGCGCCGTTGGTATTCGCCGCGGAAAAAGGAGACCTGCACCTTTTCGATGTAGGCGGGGTCGACGATTTCGGTGAAATGGCGTCCGAGCAGGTTGCGATGGTCGGTGCCCTGACCGAACAGATCGTACAGCAGGCGGTTGGAGTAGCTGATGAACCCGTCGGGGTTGATCTTCATGGCCGGGAAGGTGGCGAAGACGTACTCCTCCACCTTCTGGTAGTCGCGGGTCTTGCGGATGAGATCGGTGAACTGCTGCTCCATCTCGGTGGTTTTCGCACCGACAACCGGGGTGCCGGGGGGGGGGGGCCTTCTTTTCGCCGCGCTTCTTCTTGAATTCCTCGTCGACAAAGCGGTAAACCGTGGACATCGTCTACCTCCCTTGCGGGCGAATCAAAACGCACCCCGGCGAGCCTCCAGGCAGGGAGCAATCGTGATCGCATCGTGCTGCCCCCCATAATATGCGATCATCGTTCCGGTTTTCAACCACCCCCTTGCCTTTGCCTGCCCGATAGCGGTATAAGGGGGATATGGATAGAACCTTTTACTCCCATGGAGCCTGTCTGGAAGTCACCGGATCCAAGCACTTCGTGCAACTCGGCGAGCGCCGCCTGCAGATCGATTGCGGGTGTTTTCAGGGGCGGCGGGAGGCCGCCTACCAGAAGAACTCTCTCTTGCCGTTCGACCCCCGTCAGGTGGAGGCGCTCATCCTGACCCACGCCCACTTCGACCACTCGGGGGCCCTGCCCATCGTGGTCAAGAAGGGTTTTTCGGGCAACATCTACAGCACTTCGGCCACCCGCGATGTGGCCAACGTCATCCTGCTCGATTCGGCCAAGATCCAGCAGAAAGACTACGCCTACATCCAGGAAAAGATCGCCAAGCATCCCGAGCGCGGCCTGATCGCCTACCCGCCGCTGTACGACGCCGACGACGCGGTGCGGGCCATGGAACAGTTCGTGACCCTGAACTACCACCGCCCCTTCACCCCCATCCCCGGGGTGAAAGCCCGGTTTTTCGATGCCGGCCACATTCTGGGTTCCGCCACCGTTCACCTGGAACTGGACGATGGTACGGCCATCGCCTTCTCCGGCGACCTCGGCCGCCAGGGGTTGCCGATCATCCGCGATCCCGAAGTGCTGCCATCGTTCGATTATCTGGTGCTGGAGGGGACCTACGGCAACCGCAAGCACAAGTCGATCGGCTTCGCCCGCGAGGAACTCGCGGCGCTGATCCACAAGGCCCATGCCCGTGGCGGCAAGATCGTGATCCCGGCCTTTTCGGTGGAGCGCACCCAGGAGCTGATCTACCTGATCCACCTGCTGAAGCAGGATCAGGAGATTCCCGAGATTCCCATCTTCATCGATTCGCCGATGGCGGTCGATGCCACCTCGATTTTCAAGATCCACCCCGAGTGTTTCGACCGGGAAATGGTGGAGCGTTTCGTCAACCAGCACGTCGACCCGTTCGGTTTCAACGGCATCCACTACGTGCAGACGGTGCAGGAGTCGATGGAGATCAACCGTCGGCAGGGGCCGGCGGTGATCATTTCGGCCAGCGGCATGGCTGAAAACGGGCGCATCCTGCACCACCTGGCCAACCAGGTCGGCAAGGTGGAAAACATCGTGGCGGTGGTCGGCTTCATGGCCGAAAACACCCTGGGGCGCCGCCTGGTCGAACGGCAGAGGGTGATCAAGATCTTCGGCAAACCCTTCGACGTGCGGGCCGAAATTGCCACTCTGAATGCCTTCTCGGGCCACGCCGACTACGAGGAAATGCTGGACTGGCTGAAAAAGCACGACCTGAGCCGGCTGAAAAAGATCTTCCTGGTCCACGGGGAAGGCGATGCCCTGATCGCCCTCGGGGAAAAACTCGCCGCCGCCGGTATCGGTCCGGTGGAGATCGTCGCCTCGGCCACCCCCTACCCGTTGCCCTGATCGGAAAACCTCGTCCCGCCACGCAACCTTTTGCCGGGCACCGGCGTCTGGGCATTATCCGATGGATTCACTCATTGATCGGCTGAAGCGGCAGGACGAGGCCGCCCTGAGCGAGGTGATGCGCGTGTACAAGGCGCCGGTTTTCCGCTTTTTGCAGCTGATGCTGGGCAATCGCGAGGAAGCCGAAGAACTCACCCAGGACACCTTCGTGCGGGTCTACTTCAAGGCCCACACCTTGCAGGGAGACAACCTGCGTCCCTGGATTTACGCCATCGCCGCCAACCTGGCCCACTCGCGTTTCCGCCGCCGCAAGTTGCAGCGCTGGCTACCGCTGGACGGGGTGCCCGCGATGGAATTGGCCACTTACAGCTCGCCCGACACGGCCATCATGATCCGGCAGGCGCTCGACTCGCTGCCGGAAAAGTACCGGATGCCGCTGATCATGAAAGAGGTCGAGAGTTTCTCGTTCGAAGAGATGGCCGAGGTGCTCGATCGACCAGTGGGCACTTTGAAATCGTTGGTGTTCCGGGGCAAGGAGATGATCCGTTCACGGATGGCCCGGGCCCAGGGAGGGGAACATGTCTGAACAAAGGCCGGAATGGACCGCAGTGCCGGTTTCGGGAGATCTCTCTCCCGGCTTCGAGCAGCGGGTGTTTGCCCGCATCGCCCGCAAGAAGCGTCAGCGCAAGGCGGTGTTGACGGCTTCGCTGACCTTCGCCGGCGCGGGATTCCTGCTGTTCCTGTCGAGCTTGGTCGGGCGGATCCCCCCGGCGCAGGTGCAGACCGCCGGTACCCTGCCCTCCCCGCCGGTTACAGAGAAGGTCGAGGTGCCGGTGAGCGAGCACCTGATCTTCGCCTCGGACGACGGGCAGACCAGCTATTCGATCGAGGGAGGCCCCCGCGAGGAGCGGCGGGAATTCTAGGAGCGACGATCATGAAACGGATGGTATTTACCGTGATGAGTGCTTTGCTGGCCCTGTTCACCGCCGTCGAGGGGGCGCCAGCCTCCGGGGAGGACGGGGTCAAGGCCCTGCTCGGCCAGGTGTCGCCGTCGCTGGTCAAGGTGGTGGCCGAGAACGGCCAGCGCTACGTGGCCAGCGGCATCGCCATCGGTGACGACGAGGTGCTGACTTCGACCCTCCCCTTTCGCCAGCTGTTCCACCGGGTTTACGTCGAGACCACCCGGGGCGAACGGATCGATGCCGAGATCACGGGCAAGGATGGCCCCGCGGGGCTGGCCCTGTTGCGTTTGAAGAAAAAGGTGCTGCGGCCGATCCCGCTGGCCAGCGGGGTGGAAGCGGGCGATT
>CAZTNO010000024.1:7479-17003 GCA_964614865.1 uncultured Clostridia bacterium | reverse complement strand
CACCATCCAGAAGAGGAAGAAGAGGTTCAGCAGGTTGATCACCGGCAAGATCGACAGCACTCCCGACAGGGCGGCGCCGACCAGCACGCTGGGCCAGAACGAGGTGACGGGCGAATCGGTGGGTGAACTCAAGATGCTTGATCAGTCGATCAGCTGGATCGATCCGCGGATCCCGCGGGGCAGGGAGTCGGTGATGATCACCCGTCCTTCCGCGGTAGTGTAGCGGAAGAGGGTGGAGCGGGCCGGGGTCAGCGAGGTGTACCGGGGGGCCATGCCCATGAAGTTCATCACCCGGCGAATGTAGTCCCGGGTTTCCCGGTAGGGGGGGACGCCGTTGTACTTCTTCACCGCCTCTTCTCCGGCATTGTAGGCGGCAAGAGTGAGGGAGATGTTGCCGGAGTACTTGAGGTAGAGCATCTTGAGGTGGCGCACCCCGGCCTCTAGGTTCTCGTCGACGTTGAAGCGGTTGGCCACTCCGTACTGGCTGGCGGTGTCGCGCATCAGTTGCATGACGCCCACCGCCCCTTTCGGCGAAACGGCAAAAGGGTTGAAACTCGATTCGGCGCGTCCGACTGCCAGCACCAGATCTTCCCGCACGCCGTGATGGCTGGCCAACTGGCGGATCTTGGCCCGCATCGCCGCCGGCACCGCCGAAACCCCGCGCACCCGGGCACCGTTTGAAACCGGGGTCATGGACCGCTGCGTAGGCAGGGCAAACACCCGGCTGGTGTTGGACAAGACCAGCCGACCGTCTTTGTCCTGGCGGATGGTCAGCGCCGCGTGCAGTGGGGCAGACAGCAGGATAACCGCAACCACGGCCAGTGTCGCTGTCAGGAAAACTGTTGCAGTTCTTTCCATATCTGTTCGATCAACCCTTCGGGGGCCCTCACCAGGTTTCCGCCCGACTGGGCGAAATCGGGTTTGCCCCCGCCCTTGCCCTCGATCAGGGGGGCGAGCCCCTTGATGATGGTATTGGAATTCCATCGATCTGTCAACTCGGCGGGGGTGGCGACCACCATGGCCGATTTCTCTTCTTCGTTGGTGAACAGGACGACCACCCCCCGGGTGAGGGCCCGGGTCTCGCCCGCCAGATTGCCGAGTGTTTTGCGATCGATCCCGGGAACGTGGGCCACGACCACCTGGACATCGCGCAGCAAACGAACCTGGGAGGCCAGGGCGGTCGCGGTCGTCCCCGTGGTAGCCGATGCTTTTTTCTTGAGTTCGCGTTCGCGTTCCCGGACCGAGGTTTCCCAGTGGTCCAGGAATTTGTCCAGGGCTTCGGGTTTCTGGTTGAAGCGGGCCGCCAATTCGCGCAGCAGCTGGAGTTGCCCCTGAACCCAGACTAGGGCGGGGTGGCCCCCCAGGGCCTCGATGCGGCGCATGCCTGCCGAGATCGACGACTCGGCGACGATCTTGAACAAGCCGATTTCGCCGGTGGCCGAGAGGTGGGTGCCGCCGCAGAGTTCGCGTGAAAAATCGGCCATTTCGACTACCCGGACCCGGTCCCCGTACTTCTCCTCGAAAATGGCCATGGCGCCGGAGCGGAGGGCTTCCTCGTAGCTGGTCTGCGTGCTGCCGATGGCCAGGTTGGCCCGTACCTTTTCGTTGACCAGGGTCTCGACCGTTTCGAGCTCGGCTTGGGTCATCGCCTGGAAGTGGGTGAAATCGAAACGCAGCTTTTCCTCGCTCACCGCCGATCCCGCTTGCTTGACGTGGGGACCCAGCACTTCGCGCAGGGCGGCGTGCAGGAGGTGGGTGGCGCTGTGGTGGACGGCGGTGCGCTGGCGTCGCTCGGCATCGACGGCGATGCGCAACTCCTGGCCGGAGGAGATCGATCCCTTGTCGACCCGGACGTGGTGAAGAACCCGCCCGGTCGGGGTCTTGCGGGTGTCGGTCACCGTGATGACCTCGTGAATGCCGCGGCCCTGGCCCCGATCACCGGCTTGCCCCCCCCCCTCGCCGTAAAACGGGGTCTGGTCGAACAGCACGATCCCCTCGCTCCCTTCGGGCAGAATGGAGACCGGCTGGCCCCCGGCATAGAGGGCGAGAACTTTCACCGGGGCTTCCAGTTGATCGTATCCCAGAAAAAGGGTCGCCGGCAGGTTTTCGGGCAAGGCGAGGCCGGGTTCAGGCCGGCGAGACTGCTGGCTGGCCCGTGAACGCTCCTTCTGCCCTTCCAGGGCAAGGCGGAAGCCGTCCAGATCGATGCCCAGGTTGCGCTCGGCAGCAAGGTCGCGGGCGAAATCCACCGGGAACCCGTAGGTGTCGGACAGGCGGAAGAGTTCGTCTCCGGAAATCGCCGGGGCTTTTGCCAGGAGCGTCCTTTCCACCGCCTCGTCGAACAGCTTCAGCCCGCTGGCGATGGTACGGAGGAAACGGGCCTCCTCGGCCTGCACCATGCGGGAGATGAAATCCTGCTGGAGGCTTAGCTCAGGGTAGGCCAGCCCCATGATCGCCACCACCTCGGGGACCAGGCGGTAGAGAAAGGGGGCGGTAAAGCCCAGCGACCGGCCGTGGCGGGCGGCGCGACGCAAGATGCGGCGCAACACGTAGCCGCGTCCCTCGTTGGCCGGAGTGACCCCGTCCGAGATCAGGAAGGTGAGGGCCCGGATGTGGTCGCCAACGACCTTGAGGGGGAAACGATGGGCTTCGGTTGCCGGGTCGATTCCGGCCAATGCGGCGGTCGCCTGGAGGATCGGCTGGAACAGGTCGGTGTCGTAGTTGCCATTGGTTTCCTGCAGCACCGAGCAGAGGCGCTCCATGCCCATGCCGGTGTCGATCGACGGGGCGGGCAGGGCTGCCAGGGCGCCGTCCGCTCCGCGGTTGAACTGCATGAAGACCAGGTTCCAGATCTCCATGAAGCGGCGGTTGCCGGGGGTGAATTCTGCTGGGCCGAAGCGTTCTCCCCGGTCGTAGTGGATCTCGGAGCAGGGGCCGCAGGGGCCGGTGTCGCCCATCTGCCAGAAGTTGTCCTTCTCGTCCAGTCGCACGATGCGGCCGGCAGGGACGCCGATGCGTCGTTCCCAGATGGTGGCCGCCTCGTCGTCTTCGCGGAAAACGGTGATCCACAAACGGTCTTCGGGTAATTTGAACTCGCGGGTCAGCAACTCCCAGGCGAGTTCGATGGCCCGTTCCTTGAAGTAATCGCCGAAAGAGAAGTTGCCGAGCATCTCGAAAAACGTGTGGTGGAAATCGGTGCGCCCCACCTCGTCGAAGTCGTTGTGCTTGCCCGAAACCCGCATGCACTTCTGGATCGAGACGGCGCGGCGGTAGTCGCGCTGCTCCTGCTTGAGGAACACGTTTTTGAACTGGTTCATGCCGGCGTTGGTGAAGAGCAGGGTGGGGTCCTTGGCGGGCACCAGCGGGGCCGAAAGGACCTGGTGGTGGTCGTGCCGGACGAAGAAGTCTTGGAACGTGCGGCGAATCTCGGAATGGGTCATGGTTACTCGATTTCCAGGGTGTGGGGCTCGCTGATGGTCTCTTCGGGGAGGCTGCCGGGGCCGGCGCTGCCATCCACCTTGGACATCTTCTTCTCCATCTCTTCCAGCGACATGTCTTTGGTGCTCTGCAGACCGATTTTCTTGAGTTTGAACTCATCGGGGTTGGTGCACCACTTCAGGGCTTCGTCGAAGGTGACCAATCCTTGCTGGTAGTGGGAGTAGAGGGACTGGTCGAAGGTTTGCATGCCGAATTGGGAGACTCCCTGGGAGATCGCCTCCTTGATGAACTTGGTTTTCTCGGGGACCACGATGCAGTCCTGAATGAACGGCGTCTCGATGAGCACTTCGACCGCCGGCACCCGGCCTCGGCCATCGGCCCTAGGGATCAGTCGCATCGAGATCACCGCCTTGAGCACCGAGGCCAGCTGGATGCGGATCTGCTTCTGGTGGTGGGGGGGGAACATGGAGATGATGCGGTTGATGGTCTCGGGGGCGTCCAGGGTATGCAGGGTGGAGAGGACCAGGTGCCCCGTTTCGGCGGCCAGCAAGGCGGTTTCGATCGTTTCCAGGTCGCGCATTTCTCCGACCAGGATCACGTCGGGGTCCTGGCGCAGGGCGCTGCGCAGGGCCTTGGAAAAATCGTTGGTGTCGGAGCCGACCTCCCGCTGGTTGATGATGCTCTTCTTGTCGCGATGGAGGTACTCGATCGGGTCTTCGATGGTGACGATGTGCTCGATGCGGTGAATGTTGATGAAGTCGATCATCGCCGCCAGCGAGGTCGATTTGCCCGAGCCGGTGGTCCCGGTGACTAGCACCATGCCCCGGCGCTCTTCGGAAATCTTCTCCAGCACCTGGGGGAGGTTGAGCTCCTGGATGCTCTTGATCTGGGTGGGGATCACGCGCAGCACGATGCCCACCGCCCCCCGCTGATAAAACACGTTACAGCGGAACCGGCCCAGGCCTGGGATGCTGTAGGCCATGTCGATCTCGTGGTCGCGCTTGAAGCGCTCCTTTTGCTCGTTGTTCATCATCGAGAAGGCCATGGCGATGGTGTCTTCGGGCATCAGACGCTTGAGCTCCACCAGGGGATTGAGCACCCCGTTGATGCGGATCACCGGGTGGTTGCCGACCTTCAGGTGGAGGTCGGACGAATTGCGTTCCACCGAAATTTTCAACAGATCGTCGATGTTCATCGACCCCTCCTGGAATGATCAGTCATTATATTCGCTTTTCCACGAGGTTGCAATGGCCCCCGGGCCCGGTCAGGAAAGCGATTTGCCATGGGGTGCAGAGTGTGATACAATGACTTCTGCTCATGAAGTTCAAACCCCTTTTATCCCTGTTGCTGGTATTGTCCATGGATTTTTGTTCGGTGGGAAGACCCCGGCTGATCCCCGCTCCGGCGGGCCAGGCCGGGCCTTCGTCCTCCTCGCCCCCCCCGCTGGAAAGCCGGGCCACCGGAAACGCCACCCCCAGGCCCTTGCCGCTGAACCCCGGGCCCGAATGGCACCGCGCCCCCTTCAGTCAGGAAGGGGTGGCCTCCTGGTACGGCCCCGATTTTCACGGCAAGCAGACGTCCAACGGGGAGGTCTACGACCAGAGCAAACTCACCGCCGCCCATCAGACCCTCCCCTTCCACACCCTGGTCGAGGTGGAGAACCTGGAAAACGGGCGCAAGATTTTGGTGCGCATCAACGACCGCGGCCCTTTCCTGAAAAACCGCATCATCGACCTCTCCCACCGCGGGGCCCAGGAGATCGGCATGCTGGAAAACGGCACGGCCCAGGTGCGATTGCGGGTGGTGCGACCGATCCTGGATCAGGTCAGTCAGGCGCCGGTCTACAAGGTGGGGCACTTCCTGCAGCTCGGCGCTTTCTCCGACCAGGCCAACGCCGCCTTCCTGCTGGAGCGGTTGCGGATGGCCATGCCCGAGGAAACCTTCCGCATCTCCCGCGAGGGGGGCCTCTTCAAGGTGGTCACCCTGAACACCGACGACCGGGAATCCTTGCGGGTGCTGGAAGAAAAGCTCAGCCAGCGGGGCTTTGCCTTTTTTGTCAAGGAGAGCACGGGGGAGAACCCCGCGCCCTGATCAGAGGCCGAACTCTTTCAGCAACTGGTCGATCGAATCCTGCTTGTGGGTGAGGTTACCCTCGATGTCGGCCACTTTTTTCATGTCGTTCAGGAACGCGGAGTCGTTTTTCTCGATCTTGTCCTTGAACTTGAGCATCACCAAAACTTTAACCAGATTTTCGTAGAGTTCGTTGAGTTTTTTCAGGATCTTCTCGATCAGTTGCCGATTGATGTCTTCGAACTCGAGCGAAGCCATGATGGTGAAGGCGTTGTTTTGCAGGTTGGCCAGCCGGTTCTCCATGTCGACGATGGGCTGAACGGCCGCGGTCTGGTCGCTGTGGCTCCCTTTGATCTTGCCCAGCGATTCCGAGATGCCGTTGGCGTCATTGATGATGGCCTCGGAAAAATCGATGACCTTGTTGACCCCTTCGGTGGTGGTGCGGGAGATGTACAGCAGGTTGTCGGTGATCTGCGGGACGTCATAGGCCTGGGTCAGGTTGCCCTTGGCCGACTCCAGCGAGGTGATGACGCTCCCGAAATTGCGGGCCAGTTCGGTGGCCTCCTTTTCGATCGAGGAGAGATCGATCTCGTTGTAGCGCCCGTCTTTGAGCAACTCGGAGATCGAAACCACCTGTTGCATCAACCACTCGTGAATCCGTTCTTCGGCCATTCCGGGTCTCACCTGTGTCTGGGATGTGTCTTGTAGTACTCCAACTTGTCCTGGTACATACGCTCGTCCGCCTTCTCTTTCATTGTATCATAGTCGGTTTCCGTTGAACAAGCACCTCCCAAACTGAACCGGATCGGGATCTTCTGCCCGTCCAATTCACAGGAGGCGATCTGCTGCCCTTCCTTCAGCATGGCGATCATGATGGCCAGCTGGTCTTCGTTGCAATTCGAAAGCATGATCAGGAACTCGTCTCCGCCAAAGCGGTAGATCGAATCGTACACGCTGATGTTCTCCCGCAGAAACTGGCTCGACTTCTGCAGCAGCAGGTCTCCCGCCTTGTGCCCCAGATTGTCGTTGGCAGACTTGAGCCCGTTGAGATCGATCATGATCAACGACAGGGGCTGTCCGTACTTGCGCGATGCCTGTTTTTCCTCGGCAAACCGTTTGTCGAAGTAGTATCGGTTGAATACCCCGGTGAGGCCGTCGGTATGGGCGATTTCTTCCAGCCGCCGGCGCAGCCGGGCATTCTCCAGGTGGGAGTTGAGCTGGGCGGCGAACAAGTCCAGGATCGACCGGTCCACCATCTTTTCGGGCCGGTACAGGAATATCTTGCCGATGGCCCGATGCTCGTCTCCGAGGGCGATCACCGTGTAATCGCCCACCCGATCGGCTGCGGTCAACACCTCGCGGACAAACCGGTCGCGGTCGTCCTGGGGGATGGATTCGGCGATAAAAGCGTAGTCGATCTTGCCCGCTTCGTTGTTGAGCAGGATGGCGGCCTTTTCAGCCGAAAAGGTGGCGGCGATCGACGTGGCCACCACCGCCAGGATGCGCTCGACGTCCTGGATCTGGCTGATCTCGATGTGCAACACCGACAGCCGCTTCAGGATTTCGTTCTGCTCGCCGATTCGCCTCGTGGCTTCCCGCAGGCTCTCCTGCTGCTCTTTGATCTTGCCGATCAGGCCGACCTCCCGGGTGGTGTCGCGGAACAGGTAAACAAACGAACTTCCGCTGGGGATCAGCTCGCCGGTGATGTGGGAGCCCTCCAAGGCGAAAGCCTTGCGGTGCCCTTCGCTGCCCCGCAGGGGGAGCAGGCAGGGAACACAGGGAGAGAGGCGCTTGACGTAGTTGTAGCACTTGGGCAGGTTGGCTTTGGCGGGCACGCGAAAGAACTTCTTGGCGGCGCCGTTGGCGAACAGCACGTTGCGTTCGGCGTCGATCACCAGCACTCCCAGCGGCAGGTTGGCGGAAAACACCGTCTCGTACCGTTGCTCCGATTCTTTCAACGACCGCATCTGTTCGCGGATCTTGCGCAGGGCGCCGGTTTCTCCGGTAACGTCCTTGAGGACTGACACCGTGGCCCCATCGGCGGTTTCCCAGGTGATAACCTCCCACACCGAATCCTTGTGGTGGAGCAGGACCCGGCCACCCGATCCCGTCGTAGCGGCGGCCATCTCCTGGGGGGTTTGCCAATCGGGGAAACACTGCCGGAACCGTTCGTTGCGGTACAGAAAAACCGGGCGGCCGGAAGCGGAAACCGCCACCGGGTGGGCTTGCCCTTCCAGACAGGCGAAGCAGGGATCTTGCTCGGAATTCATCTCGGTGCCATCGTACCTTAGCGGACGATTCGGCGCAACTGGGATCAGCGGAATGGGGGGCGGGGGAGAACCTGGTGGTCGCGCACCAGGAAGGCGCCGCGGGCGATCAGGTGGAGGATGCGATCGTCCGGGTCCAGCACCAGCAGGTCGGCATCACCGCCGATGGCCACCCGCCCTTTTCGGGGGAGGCGGAAGCGGTCCGCGGCATTGGTGGCCGTCACCCGGACCGCGGTTTCCATGGCGAGTCCCTCGTTTCGGATCATGTCCACAAGCTCCCGGATGTTGGCCTCAGGCAGCCCCATCTCCAGGCGGATCAGGTGGCCGGCGGCATCGAAGGCGGGCAGGGACCCCCCGCCGTCGGAGGAGAGGGTGATGTTTGCCAGGGGCACCCCCGCGGCGAGCAACTCACGGACCGCCCGGGAAGGTTTGATCTCTTCGCCAGCAAAGTAGGGGAAGGAACTGGTGGTCACGTCGAGATAGCCTTGGCGACCGAACTCGATGGCGTCGGCGAAAGCCCAGGGATTGCGGTTGACGTGGGTGGGCAGGAATTGCCCCAGCGGCAACTGGCTGCCGGCCACGGCATCGAGGATGGGTTGAAAGGGGCTGCGGGCATCGCCGAGGTGCAAGGTGACGATGCCCGCCTTGCCGCCCAGCATGCCGCCCACCCGGGCATGGGCTGCGAGGCGTATCAGCTCGGCGGTCGAGGGGGTGGATGAGCGGTGGTCGGCGATGGCGATCTCGCCCACCCCGACGACTTCGTCGATCAGGGCCAGGTCTCGCCCCACTTCGCCGAGCAGGGTCGGGGTCGGCAGCGAATACGCTCCGGTGAGGATCCATGCGGAAATCCCTTCGGCCCGGAGCCCTTTGGCCTTCATGAGCACGCTCTCGACGGAACGGGTGAAGCCGTCGGTACCCAGACAACCGACCACCGAGGTGATCCCGCCGGCGATCAGGTGGGGAAGACCGATCTCGGGGGTGCGGGTGGCCGGCCCCCCCTCTCCGCCGGCACCGGCGATGTGCACGTGCGGGTCGACGAGCCCGGGGATCAGCCGGGCGCCGTGGCAGTCGATCACCTCGAGGTCGGGAAAGGGGAGGTGGGGGAGGGCGGGGGCCAGGGCAATTACCCGTTCGCCGGCGATCAGCAAGTCCTGGAGTCCCAGCGGTTCCGGGGCGAACACGTCGGCTTTTCGCAGCAGGATCATGCTCATCGCTCTCCTTTGGAGTTGAAAGGGCAATGCGTCTACTATTTACCCCGAAAGTATCAAGAAATCAAGAACCGACCTTTTCTGTCCATATCTGGTCAATCCGTGGACAGCCCCCGCTGCTTGGCCAATTCGATCAGGCGCTTGTCGGTTGATAACAGAATCGATGCTGTTCTTCTTGCGAGGCTCAGGTAGAGCATTTCATAGACGCTGTGGTTCAGGGTGATCGCTTCTTGAAGAGCTTCGACGTTGTATTCCGATATGTCTTGATACTCATCGACCAGGTCAAGTGCCAGATTCAATAAATCGATGGCAATTTCTTTTGAAATCCATCCGCCGCGAACATATTTCCAAATGGCGTTGGCTGTTTCGACTTTGTACAAGTCAGATGAATAGACTTTTTTTGCGTTATTCAGAAGGTCCCTGAAATGGAGCGCTTTTTCCTTTTTTAGCACAATTTCCAGGCCAGCACTTGCGTCCAGTGTGATTGTCATCGCTCACGGTCCTCGCGAATCAAATCGGCAGGATCGGGGAAATCTGGGGA
>CAZTNO010000024.1:6454-7469 GCA_964614865.1 uncultured Clostridia bacterium | reverse complement strand
TGTCTATGGCCTTGAACGTGCTCTGACGACGAGCCATGCGGCTTTCTTTGAATTGCAGCGCATTTCTCAGCAGAATAATCGCTTGTTGAGCAATGCTGCGGTTTTCGCTTCTGGCCACCTGGGCGAGCATTTCATACAACTCGTCGGGACAATCCCTGACTTGCAGCAAAGACACGGCTACCTCCGTATGCAAGTATAATGCAATGTGCATACATTTTCCACTGGATGGAAGTGGCCCAGGGTGGCCGCATCGAAGACGATCAGGTTGAGTCTGACGACGATCCCGAGCCAAACCTCGGGGAGGAAACTCTCAGGATTACATGAAGGCGATCGGAGTGGATCCAACCCGGGGAAACTCAGTTGGCCAAGTCTTTGCGCAGTTTCAGTTTCTTTGCGTCGAGGTTGTTGCCGAAAAGCGAACGGATCGCGTTGACCCGTCCCACCGCGTTGCGTTTGGGAACGATGAAGGCCTTGTTCCTGGCAATGAAAATGAAGAAGCTCTCTCTGCTTTCCCGGATAACGTGGACCTTTTCCCACGATAGCCGGGCGTTGGCTGACAGGGAAGCGATCTCGATACCTTGGGGTGAAATCGTGTAGTGTTGCTCTTCAGACAGGAGCTTGTCGGTCTCGAAATAGCGTTTGGCCTTGACGGAAACGGCCAGGGGCACATAGGCCAGGCCCAGCAGGAAGGCCAGCCATAGATAATTTTCCATGAAGTCGAAGGAGTCGCGACTCCAGATATGATATCCGATCAGGGAACTCATCACCACGAAAATTGTGATCTGTAACCAGAGCCTCCATCCCGAATACAACAAGAAGAAACCGAAATTTCGATAGTCCCTTCGGGTCAGCTGGGTGGTCAAGGTGATTCTTTCTTCCATAGGGTTTTTGGGATGATCTTTCATTTCCTGATTTTCCCGTTTTACAAACAAGGCTTTCCGCTTTTCGGATACGAACGGGACGAAAGGGAACGGGGCCGGGATACCCGGCCCCCCGCCGCTCCGAGATTACTTGC
>CAZTNO010000024.1:0-6444 GCA_964614865.1 uncultured Clostridia bacterium | reverse complement strand
GATGGTGTGCATGCGGTTCTCGGCCTCGTCGAAAACGATCGAATGCTCCGACTCGAACACCTCTTCGGTGACTTCCATGCCGTCGAGACCGTACTTCTGGAAGATCTCTTCGCCGATGGTGGTCTGGCGGTTGTGGAAGGCGGGCAAGCAGTGCAGAAACTTGCACTTGGCATTGCCGGTCTTTTTCATCAATTCGCCGTTGACCTGGTAGGGGGTGAGAAGCTTGATCCGTTCCTCCCAGACCGAAGCAGGTTCGCCCATCGAGACCCAGACGTCGGTGTAGATGAAGTCGCAACCGGCTACCCCGGCAGCTACGTCCTCGGTCTGGGTGATGCGGGCCCCGGTGGTTTTGGCGATTTCCTGGCAGGTCTTGACCAGCTCGGATCCGGTTTGCAGCGACTTGGGGGCCACCGAGCGGAAATCCATGCCCATCTTGGCAGCTCCTACCATCAGCGAGTTGCCCATGTTGAAGCGGGCGTCGCCCAGGTAGGCGAAGGTGATGCGGTTCAGCGGCTTGTCGCAATGCTCCAGCATGGTCATGAAGTCGGCCAGGATCTGGGTGGGGTGGAACTCGTTGGTCAGGCCGTTCCAGACCGGGACGCCGGCGTACTTGGCGAGTTCTTCGACGATCGCCTGGCCGAAGCCGCGGTATTCGATGCCGTCATACATCTGGCCCAGCACCCGGGCGGTGTCGCGCATCGATTCCTTCTGGCCGATCTGCGAGCCGCTGGGGCCGAGGTAGGTGACGTGGGCGCCCTGGTCGTAGGCGGCCACTTCGAAGGCGCAGCGGGTGCGGGTCGAGGCTTTCTCGAAGATCAGGGCGATGTTCTTGCCGACCAGCTGCTTCTGCTCGGTTCCGGCATACTTGGCCTTCTTCAGGTCGATGGCCAGGTCCAGCAGGAATTGGATCTCCCGCGGGGTGAAGTCGAGCAGCTTCAGGAAATGACGGTTTCTGAGATTCAGGGCCATGGCGAATCCTCCATTTGGTGGTGATTTCTTAACGTACGGACCCCCAGTTTACCCCAATCGGCGGGAAAAATCAATCGTGTCTCGCCTCCGTCGATGCCTGGTTGCCCCGGATCCCGTGGCCGTTGACAGCGGGGCCGAAATGGCCAATAATGCCCGGGTTCCGCCCACGGGCGGAGGAGGCAAGACCATGAGTGAACAACCGAATCCCGAGCCGGGCAAGGCCGCGGGGACTTTCCTGGGCGGGGCTGCCCTGCTGGTGGCCGGACTCTACCTGATGTCCCGCCATGTGATCCTGCACAGCGGGTTCCCCAGCCTGTTCTGGGGGATCCCCTTCGGCCTCACCATGGTCCCCCTGCTGATCGGCATCGGCTTCTTGTTCTTCAACGCCAAGTCGCTCTGGGGGTGGGGGTTATCGGTGGCTGGGGTGATCATCATCGTGGCCGAGGTGCTGGTCTCGATCGAGTTGTTCCTCAAGCCCATGACCCTCTACGAGGGGGTCCTGATCTTCGGCATGATCGCCGCCGGCGCCGGGCTGCTGGCCAGGGCACTGAAGCAGGGAGTGAAGGCGCCGTCCAGCCCGCCCGAAGGGGAGAATTGACGAAGAACGTTCCTGGTGGCGGGTAGGCCGCTGAGGGGGAGTTCGGCTCCCCCCAACCCCCCTCGTGTGAGGGGGGTGCCCGCAGGGCGGGGGGAGTGTAAGTTTGTCGCCAGGTTTCGTGGGGAGGAGGGGAATTGGCAGAAAGGCGCCTTTTTCGGTTGCCTTATGAGCAATCGTTGACTGCTCGGGCCAGGGAATTCCGCAAAACCATGACTCCTGCCGAAAGAAAGTTATGGCGAGAGGTCCTGTCCGGTAGGAAGCTTGAGAATTCTCGTTGGCTTCGGCAGCGCCCGATCGATCATTTCATCGTGGACTTCTACTGCCCGGAACTTAAATTGGTCGTCGAGATCGATGGCGGGATCCACCGCGCCAGGATCGGGAGTGATGCCGAGCGGAGTTCCATCTTGAAAGGGTACGGGTTGACCTTGATTCGATTTACCAATGAGGAGGTTTTGGCGGACTTGCCGTCCATCCGACGGAAGCTTGTGGAATATATTCATTCCCATCGAGGCTTTCACTGATGGGGGAGTTTGGACAGCGGTCACGGCTCCCCCCAACCCCCCTCGTGTGAGGGGGGTGCCCGCAGGACGGGGGGAGTGGCTCGCCCTGGCAGGTTCAGCGCAGGAACCGCTTCAACGAGATGCCCGAGGAGAGGAAGCCGATCAGGGCTCCGAGGCCGACCAGATTGAGCAGGAGCCCGGGCGGAACGTGGGCGAATGGGATCAGTTGCCCGACCATGCGCACCAGGTTGCCGCTGTAGAGCGGGAACAACCGCACCGTGGCCACCAGCAGCAGGCAGGCTAGCACCCCGCCGGTCAGGCCCAGGACTGTTCCCTCGATCAGGAAGGGGACCCGGATGTAGCCGTCGGTGGCGCCGACCAGCCGCAGGATGATCGCCTCTTCCCGGCGGTAGAAGATGTTGAGTTTGATCACGTTGAAGATGATGAACACCGATACGAACACCAGGATCAGCCCCAAAAAAAGACCGATCACCGAGATGAACCGCCGCAGTTGCGTGATCCGCTTGGCCCAGTCGGAATTCAGCTGGACGTTTTCGACTTCGGGGGCGTGCCGGATGTCGCGAACGAACGCCTCCACCTGGGTGTCGAGGCGGGAGTGGGGCTTGAAGGTCACTTCCAGCGAGGGGGGGAAGGGGGATTCAGGGAATTCGGCTACGATCGGGCCGAGTTCAGGGAAATCGCGCAGAAATCGCCGCCGGGCCTCCTCGGGGGAGACCAGGCGGGCCTCCTGGACCAGCAACCCCTGCTGCACCCGACTGAGCAAGGCCTCGCTGCGGTCGGGCAGAGTCCCGTCTTTCAGGTAGAAGATGGCGGCGATCGAATCGCCAAGCTTGCCGACGTAGGCGTCGAGGTTTTGCGAGATAAACCAGAACACCCCGACCACGAACAATGAAAAGGCGATGATGCCCAGGCAGAGGAAGTTGACCAGCTTGTGGCGGCCGATGTTTTCCAGGGCGTTGCGCAATGCTTGGGAGAGGAACTTCACGGGTCGGCCTCGGCTTTTTTGTCGAATACCAGCTGCCCCCGGTCGAGTTTGATCAGCCGCTTGGGAAAGAGGTTGATCAGGTTCTGGTCGTGGGTGGCGATGATCACCGTGATGCCGTTGGCGTTGATCCGTTCAAAGATCTTGACGATCTCGATCGACAACTCGGTGTCGAGGTTGCCGGTGGGTTCGTCGGCGATCACGACCTTGGGAGCGCCGATGATCGCCCGGGCGATGGCCACCCGTTGCTGCTCACCTCCCGAAATATGGGAAGTCAGGTATTTGCGGCGGTGGGAGAGCCCGACCAGGGCCAAGGTCGAAGTGATCTTCTTTTCGATCACCGAGCGGCGTTCCCCCCGCACCAGCAAGGGGATGGCCACGTTGTCGCTGACAGTACGGTCCATCAGCAACTTGAAATCCTGGAACACCACGCCGATCTGGCGACGCAACCGGTACAACTTGCGGTCGGGGACCAGGCCGATGTTCACCGAATCGACCAGAATCTGCCCCTTGCTGGGAAGCTCTTCTTTGAAGGCGAGCTTGAGCAGCGTCGATTTGCCCGCTCCCGAAGCGCCGGTGAGAAAAACGAACTCCCCCTTTTCGATCGACAGGTTGATGTCGCTGAGGGCGAACTGATCTTTGTAGTACTGCTTGGAAACGTGAAAGTACTGGATCACCGGGGGCTCGCCAGCTCTCGAGCGGCCGCGGCAATCGCCTCGGCGGTCAACCCGAAGTGCCGGTAGAGTTCCTCGGGTTTTCCCGAGCAGCCGAACTGGTTGTCCATCCCGAGGATCCGCATCGGCATGGGGTGGTGCTGGCTCAGGAACTCGGCCAATGCTCCGCCGAGACCGCCCGTTTTGGAGTGGTCCTCGACAGAGACCAGACCGCGAGTCTGCCGGGCGAAACGGAGCAGGGTTTCGCCGTCGAGCGGCTTGATGGTCGAGACGTTGAGCACCGCCGCCGAGATGCCCAGCGAAGCGAGCAGGTCGGCCCCGTCGAGCGCCTTCTCCACCATCGCCCCGCAGGCGGCCAGGGTGACATCGGTTCCATCCCGGAGCACGTCGATATGGCCAAACTGGAAGCGATGGCCAGCAGGATGGATCACGTCCAGGTTGGAACGGGTCAGGCGGACGTAGAAGGGACCCTCGGTGGCGGCCACGTACTCGATCGCCGAGGCGGTTTCCACCGAGTCTGAGGGCACGATCACCCGCATGCCCGGAAGGGTGCGCATCAGGGCGATATCCTCGAGCGATTGGTGGGTGGCCCCGTCCTCGCCGACGCCCAGCCCCGAATGGGTGGCCACCAACTTGACGTTGGCCCGGTTGTAGCAAACCGACTGGCGGACCTGGTCGAAGACCCGTCCGGTGAGGAACACGCAGAACGAACTGGCAAAGACGGTCTTGCCGGTCAGCGAAATGCCCGCCGCCATCGATACCATGTCCTGCTCGGACAAGCCGATGTCGAGGAAGCGTTCCTGAATTTCCTTGCCGAAGGTCTGGGTTTGGGTGGATTTGGCCAGATCGGCGTCGAGCACCACGATGTCGGGGTTGACCCGGCCCAAGGCCAGCAGCGTCTTGCCGTAGGTGTTGCGCAGGCTCTCCTGCGGTCTATTCGCCATGGGTCAGCTCCTGTTCGGCCACCAGCAACTGGGCGGGGGTGGGCGCCTGCCCGTGGAATTCCACCCGGTCTTCCATGAAGGAGACCCCTTTGCCTTTGGTGGTCCGGGCCAACACCAGGGTCGGCCGGCGGGGTTCCCCTTTGAACGCTTCGACCGCGGCGGCGATGGCCAAAAAGTCGTGGCCGTCGATCTCCTCGACCCGCCAGCGAAAAGACTCCCATTTGGCCCGGATCGGTTGGATGTCCTTGATTTGCGAGACCCGGCCATCGATTTGCAAGTCATTGTAATCCAGAAACACGCACAAGTTGGACAACTCGCGAAAGCCGGCGGTGAGGGCGGCTTCCCAAATCTGCCCTTCCTGGGATTCGCCGTCGCCGATCAGGCAGAACACCCGGCTTCCTTTGCCCGACAAACGGAGCCCCATGGCCAGGCCACTGGCCATCGACAACCCCTGACCCAGCGAACCGGTCGAGGCGTCGACCCCGGGGGTGTCGAGCCGGTGGGGGTGCCCCTGGAGGTGGGAGCCGAGCTGACGCAGCGAAGCCAGATCGGTTTCGGGGAAAAAACGGCGCATGGCCAGGCACGCGTAGAGCACCGGGGCAGCGTGGCCTTTGGAGAGGACAAAGCGGTCCCGCTCCTCCCAGTCGGGGCGGGCCGGGTCGACGCGCATTTCGTGGAAATAGAGATAGGTCAGGATGTCGGCGGCCGACAGCGACCCACCGGGATGGCCCGATGCCGAGAGGGTCAACATGCGCACGATATGCAAACGGACCTGGCGGGCGATCCCGGACAGCCGTGCTAGTTCTTCCCGATTCATGGTATCACTGCTCCAACCCCCCCGGGCCCCCTAGGCTCGGGTTGCCTTTCCGGGACGCAAAGGGCGCCGGTCGCATCGGGGAGTCCATTCTGCCAAAAACCCGGGGGGGTGTCAAGCCACCGGCGTGGAGGGGGCGAGATCGATGATGGCCCGCACCAGTCGGATGAGGGCCAGTCCGTCTCCGCGGTCGACCATCTGGGTGTACTGGTAGAGCTTGAAAAGCACCAGCGCCTTGAATTCGGAAAGGCTCTGGGGCTTGCCCAGGGCCGCCTGGGTCTCCGGGTCGAGCAGGATCTGGCGGTGCACCCGCTCGACCACTTCGCGGCGGGAGTCGATCCCTTCGGCTCCGGCCAGGTTGGCAAAAGCGGTGAGGATATGGTCTTTGCCCCCCCGCGAAATCGCGGGCGGTTCGGTGGCTTGCGAACCGTCCTCACGCAACAGGATCACCTGGAGCAACACCCCTTTCATGCGTTTTCCCTTTTCGGCCGGTTGGTCGTCGCCCCGTTGGGAGCGGATCGAATTCACGTACAACAGGTGGATCAGGGCCGCCTTGAGCAGGGAATACCCCTGCGGGGCCCGGGTGGAAACTCCGGAACGGAAGGCTTTCTGCGTGTCTTCGTTGAGTTGGGCCAGGTCGCCCCGCAGCACCGCAAGCCAGACCGGGGCGGTTTCGGGGGCGACCACCTTGTCGAGGTAAAACACGGCATGGACTTGGTTGTCGACCAGGATCCGGCGCATCGTTTCCAGGGTGGTGCGCACGGCTTGTCCGGGGGGGACGGCGATGGCGGGAGAGGGCGGGGGAGTGACGACGGGGAACGGATCCTGCGGCCGTGGAGGGGGAGGCGGGGGGGCTGAAGCGATCACCCGATCCCTGCCCGTCGGGGAAGCGGGGGGCGGGGGTGGGGGACCATCGGCCCCGCCGGCATCCAGAACCGGCAG
>CAZTNO010000023.1:0-17037 GCA_964614865.1 uncultured Clostridia bacterium | reverse complement strand
GCTTGGCCAGCCGATCAAGGACACCCTTGGCGGCACCAAGGTGCTCAGCCGAGAGCACTACCAGGCCATCAAAAACAACCGGGCTTATTTTGGCGACTTCGACCCTTTTGGCGACTTCGACCTCATCTTCGGGGCCGCCAAGGCCAACATGAAAATCGTCGACCTGCCGATCCGCTACCGTGAAAGGATTTATGGCACGACCAATATACAGCGCTGGAAGCATGGCTGGCTGCTGCTAAAAATGGTCGTTGTCGCCGCCTGCCGCATCAAGTTCGTCTGACTGGGAGCAAGTCTTAAGCTACGAAGGCTTGCGCGCGCTAATCAGCAGCGAGCCGGAAAACTCCAATAGCAACGGGATCCGTTCGGCCACCGAACCGAGCCATTCGGTCGGAGGGATCAATGCCTTTGGTGTGGCAGGATGGAGCCAATCAAAAGGGACGATTTGCGTATCGGTAAACCCGGTGTTCCGCAAAACCTCAAGCAATCTCCAGCGCACGAAAGCCGTTTCATCTTGCGAGATATAAGGGAAAAACCTCCTGAACTTTCGTTCCAGGAAAATCTGGGGATTCAAGTAATTCGGTTCGGCAAACGACATTACTCCCCCGGGCTTGAGCAGACAGTAAATTTTTGAGCAGGACGGGAGAAGGTCGAGATGATGGAGGATAGACGAACCGATCACCGCATCGAACGGTCCATCGACAGCACAATCCTCGAAACTCTTTTCGACAAAGGCGATCTGCCAGGGTGGAAGATCCCTTTTCCTTGCCTTTTCCAGCAAGTCGGGCGAAATGTCCACGGCCACGATGCGGGCTCCGCTGCGGGCGAACATGGCAGTGAACACTCCGGTGCCACACCCGATTTCCAGGGCATAGCTTTGCGTACACAGTCCGGCCTGGGCCGCGATCAAACCTGCCCGTCTGGCCGCCCGCACCTTCCCGGCAGGCGAGCCCCAGCCCCAGACCCATTCCGTTTCCTCCGCTGCGAGTTTCTCACTGTGCCGAATTTCTCGACCTGGACGGGAATCGATGTCGAAAGGGCCTTGCCTGATCATGGCGGGTTCCAAGTAAAGAAAACTCTTGGCAGCACCGGTCCTCCACTCCAGGGAAAAAATCCAATGATCACAACTGGATTCTAGGATGAGTCTCGTGGCGAGTCAATACACGGTCCGATTTGACAAATTGAGCCCGAAATGCGTACCATCTTCAGGGCGGCGCAACGCTGCCGGGAGTAGCAAGATGGACTTTTGGCCAGAACGACGCGTTTGGGTTTCGGGCGGGACCGGTTTTCTGGGCACGGCCATGATGCGTCAACTCTCGAACCGGGGTTGCCGAAACGTCCTGTCCACCGGGATCGAGCATGGAGATTTGCTCGATCCGGCCACGATCCAACACCAGCTGGATTTTTGCCCCGATCTGGTCATCCACCTGGCCGCCACGGTGGGCGGCATCGGCGCCAACCGCAGCCGGCCGGCCGAGTTTTTCTATCAGAACCTGATGATGGGGGTCCGCCTGATGCATGATTGCTGGAAAGCGGGTGTGAAGAAATTCGTAGCCATCGGCACCATCTGTTCCTATCCCAAATTCTGCCCGATCCCTTTCCGGGAGGACGACCTCTGGAACGGCTACCCCGAGGAGACCAACGCCCCCTACGGGTTGGCCAAAAAAATGCTCTTGGTACAGTCCCAAGCCTACCGCCAGCAGTACGGCTGGAACTCGATCTACCTCCTCCCGGTCAACCTCTACGGTCCCGGCGACAACTTCGACCCGCAAAGCAGCCACGTCATTCCCGCGTTGATCAAGAAACTGGTGGATGCCAAAGAATCGGGGGCGGAGTTTGTGACGGCCTGGGGTGATGGCTCGCCGACCCGGGAGTTTTTATACGTAGACGATGCCGCTGAGGGGATCCTGCTGGCCGCCGAGCGGTACGACAAACCCGACCCGGTCAACCTGGGCTCGGGGATGGAGATCAGTATCCGGGAGTTGACCGAGAGCCTCGCGAAGTTGATCGGATTCGAAGGCGAGATCCGCTGGGATACATCCCAACCGAATGGACAGCCGCGAAGAAAACTGGACGTTTCCAGAGCCGAAAGGGAGTTTGGCTTCAAAGCCAAGGTGGGGTTCATGGAAGGCCTGCAACAAGCCGTGGACTGGTTCATGGAAAACCACGCAAGGTTGGGATGAAGCCGCGCTCCCAGTATTAGCACCGTTTTTAATGCCGACTGAGATTTCGATGGCCCTTTTCTTCCCTAATGATTTGGAGTTGTGGGAATTTTCCTCAGATTATAGAGATACGTTCCAGGTGCGAGAGAATCTGCATTTCGTTTTTGCCGGATCCGCTCGATCATCTGCCGAAAAGCGACAGGATCCGGATCCACGCCGAAGCGGGTATGGAGAAAGGTCAACGCCGATACGAACTCGGGCTCCAGCTCCAGCGCCCGCTCGGCGCTATCGCGGGCCTCGATGAACCGTTCGCCCTGCCAGCACACTTCGGCCAATTCGAGGTGCAAAAAAGGGTTGAACGGATCGATCGCGATCGCCTGGCGCAGCGGTTCCTCGATTTCGTCCTGCTGGCCCGGATAGCTCACCCCCCGTTCGCGCACCCAGCCGATCAAGGAGGACTGCAGGCGGAGTGGCGCCGGGTCCAGCGGATCGAGTCGAGATGCCCGCCGGGCGAGATCGAGGGCGGCGGCAAGGGCCGCAGGATCCCCCCCGGAGCGAAGAAGGGCCCCCCAGTTCAGTGCCTGGCGATACGGGATGGCCGGGTTCAGCGGATCGAGCCTCGTCGCCCGCTGAAGGAGGGTCATGCGGCGCAGCGGGTCGCTCTCCCTGCCCGCCTGGCGGATCTGCCACTGGGCTACGGAGGGGAGGAGGTGCGCCCCGCCCACCACCAGCCCCAGCAGGAGGGGAAGCACCAGGAGATGGGGCCCCCGCAGAACCAGCGGGCGGTCCTCGCCGGCAAACAGCTGCCGCACCAGCAGCAGCAGGAACAGGGTGAAAAATGGATGGGTGAAGAACTGCAAGGTCAGGAATTGCAGCAGAAAGTAGAGGAAAAGCAACTTGATTCCCCGGCGCCAGGGCCGGGCGAGCAACCGTCTGCCCAGAACCCATCCCGCCAGCGCCAGCCAGAGCAGGCCCGGCAGCCCCGTCTCCACCAGAATGCGCAGGTATTCGCTGTGGGGCGACTCGGGGATTTTTCCGAATCGGCTGGCCCCCTTGTCCTGCGGAAAGTTGTAACTTCGGGCCACTTTGGCGAAGTTTTCGGGGCCGATGCCCGTCCAGGGGTGATCGGCCACCATGCGCCCGTCCATCTGCCAGATCTTCACCCGGTCCCAGGCATAGAGGTCGATCCCGCGGACGGCCCGGTTCACCATGCGATGCAGGGGAGTCGGCAACAGCAGGGCGAGCGCCAACCCGGCCAGCAGGAGCAGCAGGGCTTTGCGCGATTTGCCAAAGGTCCATAGCAACGCCACCAGCGCCAGCCCCAAAAACGGTGCCTTGGCTCCGGCGGCGAGCACTCCCGCAGCGTTCACCCCCAGCAGCGCCCAGCCCAGCGGGGCGGGCCGGTCAGTCAGGCGGAACAGGGCGAGGAGGACTCCGGCTCCCGACAGGATCCCCTGCAGGATCGGGTTGGGGAAAAACAGGGTGGCCTGCGGCAGGGAGGGGTGGAGCAACAGCCAGGCGAGGCTGGCCAGCGAGGAAAAAGAGGCCCAGAAGATCAGCGAGGGCTCCACCTTTTCCCAGGCCGGGAGGGCGGGAAAACGCGCGCTCACAAAAAAGATCATCACGGCGAAATCGGCACAGGCCAGCAAGCCCTGGTAGCGGGCGGGAGCGAGCAGGGTGGCCAGCAGCATCGCCCCGAGCAGCAAGAGCAAGCCGCAGGCCAGGGGCCCCTGGTCGAGCTGCTTTTGCCTTGCCAGGTGCCAGGAGCCCAAACCCAGCGCCAGGGAAGCCACGGCGAGGAAATACAACGGGGAGAACTTGTCGGGATAGAGGAGGGCCACCCCGAGCAGCAAGGTGACGTCAGCGTGCGGCAGCTTGAATCTGGCGGGCCAGGTCATTTCTCAACTGTAGAAACCACTGCCGGTATTCGGGGCGCAACTCGTTCACCTGGGCGGCTCCCGCCTCGGCGAGGGCGCCGGCAAACCGTCCCCGTCTCATCTCCACCTGGGAGCGAAGGTAGCGGGCGTAGGCCAGGCGGGGCTGGGCGATCGTTGCCTGTTCGAGCAACCGGCTGGCCCCGGCGAGGTCCCCCCGCCGCAGGGCGATCTCAGCCAGCGGCAACAGGGGGCGGGGTGAAAGGGGGTTGCCGCGCTGGCTCCGCGAGTACTCCCGCTGCGCAGCCTCCACCTCTCCCTGGCCCAGCAGCAGGTCGCCGCTACGCGCCCAGCCATCGGTGACCCCGGTCCAAAGCAGCCAGCCCCCGGCCAGGAAAACCCCGATCCAGGCCGGGTCCAATCGCCGCGGATGCCCGGGGAACAGCTGCGCCAGAGCCCACACCAAGGCCAAACCCGCCCCTACGAAGTAGACGCCGATGTCGATCAGGTTGTGCAGTACGATCAGCAGCAGCACGGCCGCCGGGGCGGCGTGTTCCCGCAACAGGAAGGTGCGCCGCTTTTTCCATAAGAGGTGGACAACCGCCGCAAGCAGGAGGAGTGCCGGGATCACCCCGATTTCGGCGGCGAGCTGCAAAGGGAAATTGTGGGCATAGATCGACTGCGGCTCGCCGGGCCTCGTCACTGCCGCCACCTGGTTGCCGTACCCGCCGAGCCCGATACCGAGCCAGGGGCTGCCCTCGATCAAACGCACCGCCTGGGCCCAGTTGGCCAGGCGAAGCCTTGCCGGATCGAGGCGTTTGGCCTCGGAGTAGCGGAAGGCGACCACCAGGAACAGGACCAGGGCGAGGACCATCACCAGCGGGGCAAACCACTTGCTGGACAAGGTGCGCGAGGCAAAGAAATAGAAGATGCTGCCGGCGAGGAACACCAGCACCCCGCCAAACGACTGGGTGAGGGCCAGGTTCACCAGTCCGAGCACACCGAGGACCGCAAAACCGACTTTGCCCCCCCTTTTGGCTTTCAGAAAGAGATCGAGGAGGAAGACGAGGAGCACCCCGCATACCATAGCGTAGAGGGTGGGCAACGGAAAGACGGTAAAGATCCGGCCAGTGCGCAGGCGAACGGCCAGGGCCTGATTGTACAACCCGCCGCCAGAGGGTATTGAGGCCAGCGCCTGGGGGAAAAGCCAAAAGCGCTGCAACAACCCGTAGGTGAACAGCATCCCCGAGACCCCCGCTACCACCAGAGGCTGGATACGCGAGAGATCGATGCGGCGCAGGACGAAAAAAAGTACTCCCAGGAACAGCCCGTAGCAGAAGCGGTCGAGCATCGAAAACGGGGAAGGGGAGAGGGAAAAATGGACGATAAAAAGAAGGGCGGCCGGTACAACGTACCAGCCGCCCTTAAGAGTCAACTCAACCGCTTACTTTTTGGTACGGGGACCAATTACGAAAGCACCGGCGGAATAAACGATGTCCGAATTGAAATCGGAAATGGCGGTGACGTCATACAGCAGGGGCGCAGCAGCAGAATAAGTAGTGTCACGGCCAGAAGAACCCACCGAGTAAGCATCACTCCCAGCGGCATACGCATATTGCCATTGGTGCCCCCATCCATCACGAGCCGGAACCACCTTGATATAGAAGGGGCAGAAATAGGAGGGGCCAACGGTCGTCAGAAAAGCATTGTTTTGGGGCACAAAGGACCAGTCGGTGATGTAGGTTTCCACCGCACCGCCAATGGTCTTCAGGTCGCCCACGGTCGCCTTCTGCTTGCCCTTCTGCAGTGCGATCAGCAGGTTGGGGATGGCGACCGCGGCA
The DNA here is from genome assembly GCA_964614865.1 of uncultured Clostridia bacterium. Taxonomy (GTDB): domain Bacteria; phylum Acidobacteriota; class Aminicenantia; order UBA2199; family UBA2199; genus CAZTNO01. The sequence continues at coordinate 11,163 of CAZTNO010000023.1, read as the reverse complement.
ATGATGCCGATGATCGCGACTACGATCAACAACTCTACCAACGTAAACCCTTTCTTGTTCATCATGAGAAAACCTCCTTTAGGTTTTGTCCTTTTCAAAGCAATTTCCATGCCAAACTGAAAATCAACTGCCAATTCGATTTCGTTTAGCTAGAACCCTCTAACCTTGTCAATTTTTGTCACTCACTAAACCAAAAATTGACACCCCTTCGGTGAAGAGACGTTTTTGGCTGATGAAGGGCGTGGCTGCAGATTTGGCAAACTGCGCACTTGATTCCTGGAGCGCCTCTTCCGAAGCGGTCATATATAGCCCAGCTTTTTACTGTTGGGTTTTCACAGCCATTTCCCCCCACTGTGGTAGAGGCCCTTTATCGGTGAGTTACAATTTGATATACTCTTTTTTGTTCCCACAAAGGAGGACAAATGCCAGTAAACGGGATTCTTAATTTCCCTGCTGCGATTAATGAAGGCCTCAACGTGATCGAGCGTTTCAATAGTTGGAACGACAGCAAAATCAGATCGAAGGTTCGATTGCGTCTTCTTTATGCTGAGTGTTTCCGAAATCATGCACTTCTGTGTGCAGTTGACTTGACTGGGCCTTCGAAAAAGAGTGACATTAGCGCCTGGAAAGTTATTATTGACAAACTGGAAACTCAGATAATTGAATTGATTTTTCTTGAAGGAAAAGAGAACTTAAAATTGTTTGAATACATAAAAAATATGCAGTTTTATAAAGAAACCGGAGAGAAAGCAGAGCCAGTTCACGCAAAAGACTTTTCAATTCTTCTGAACAAAATTCTCGTCTTGAAAAAAATTGCTGAAATTGGAGACAATGAAAGGTTGAAAAACGTAAGGTACAAAGTAAGGTTAACCAACATCAAAAATGCCTTAGGTGCGATCCTATCTGGAATGATGGATGCCGGGGGGATTCTTTTTGAATCATGATGACAGATTTCTACAGAAGTTTTAGATTCCAATAAATCTATGCCTGAATCTATAGAAAAATTTGACATCGAAATTCTTCCTCACCGAAGAATATCCCATTACTGGAAAGAGATTTGGAAATACCGTGAATTGTTCTTTTTTCTTTCTTGGCGCGACCTGCTGGTTCAATACAAGCAGACTGCGATTGGCGTCCTGTGGAGCATCCTTCGCCCTGTGCTGACGATCGCCATCTTCTCGATCGTCTTCGGCAAACTTGCCCGCCTCCCTTCCGAAGGGGTCCCATACTCGGTGCTGGTCTTCTGCGGCATGCTGCCATGGCAATTTTTCGCCCACGTGCTGGGAGAGAGCAGCAACAGCCTGATAGCCAACGGTAGCCTTATCACCAAGGTCTACTTCCCTCGCATCGTCATTCCTACCTCGACCCTGGTGGTGGGGCTGGTCGATTTGCTTATCTCGTTCGTCATCCTGAGTGGCTTGCTCTGCTGGCATGGATTCTTCCCCGATAGGCACTGGCTGGCCCTGCCGTTGTTCCTGTTGATCAACTGCGCCGCCACTCTGGGAGCCGGGCTATGGTTCGCTGCCTGGAACGTGAAGTACCGCGATTTTCGCTATATCATCCCCACCCTTGTCCAGTTTGGGCTCTACTTCACTCCGGTCGGCTTCTCCAGCACCATCGTTCCGATCAGCTGGCGCAAACTGTACGCGTTAAACCCGCTGGTGGGGGTGATCGATGGCTTTCGCTGGTCACTGCTTCACGGCCGTACCAGCTTCGACTGGACGATTGTCCTGATCTCCGCTGCCGTCTCGGCGCTCCTCCTGCTGGTGGGGCTCACCCACTTCAGAAAAGTCGAACGGGAATTCGCCGACATTATCTGACATGAAACCCGCCATTTGTCTGGAACACATCGGCAAGCGCTACGCCCTCCGCCACGAGCACGCCCCCCGCTACAACTCCCTGCGCGACACCCTGGCGCAAGCGATCCGCCGCCCAGACAGCCTTCTACGCAAAGCCCAACGCTGCACAGAGCACGCCCGGGAAGAGTTCTGGGCCCTTCGCAACATCACCCTCGACATCGGGCAGGGAGAGCGGATTGGCCTGATTGGCCGAAACGGCGCAGGGAAGTCCACCCTGCTCAAGCTGATCAGCCGCATCACCTCGCCAACAGAGGGACGAATCTTGTTAAAGGGAAGAGTAGGAACCCTCCTGGAAGTGGGCACCGGTTTCCATCCCGAGCTGACGGGACGCGAGAACATCTATCTCAATGGGGCCATCCTCGGCATGAGAAAAAACGAGATTCGACGCAAATTCGACGAGATCGTTTCATTCGCCGAAATCGAAAAATTTCTCGATATGCCAGTCAAGCAATATTCATCAGGCATGTATATTCGATTGGCTTTTGCCGTAGCGGCACATCTGGAGACGGACATCCTGTTGGTCGATGAGGTCCTGGCAGTCGGAGACTTCGAGTTTCAAAAGAAGTGCTTGGGAAAAATGAATGAAATATCCCAACTAGGAAGTCGAACGATCCTATTCGTTAGTCACAATCTTGGGGCAATCAAACGTTTGTGTTCTAGGTCACTTGTTTTTCATAAAGGTGAACTTCTATTCGATGGAGATAGCCAAGAAGGAATAAATTTTTATCTCAATCATAATAACAATCAAAGCTCCAATAACTTAGAAGAGCAAATATCGAGACTTCAAAAAGACAAATCATTCAATTTAAAAAATATTATTGTTTTTCAAGATAATAATGAAAATAATGTTTTTTTTAACAACAAATCCATTATAATCAAATTTGAATACGATTTACTTGACGATTTATTTGGGTTCCATGTTTATTTTCAGTTGTGTGACCTAGAAGGAAATATACTATTCGAAAGCATCAACGATGGAAATTCCGGAAAGATTTCTTTATTTATTAAAGGCCACTACAATGCTGTCGCATATATCCCAGCCAATTTTCTGAATGCCAATCATTACGAACTAAGATTCTTCGCTGGGATTCATAATAATCGCTCTTGCCTTCAAGGCGATTTGAGTTGCCAGATTTCAGTGCTTGCAAATGGTGTCGTCAATTCAAGCTACCCTGAATACAAGTCACCTGGGAAACTGTTACCTGAAATTTTCTGGACAACCGAACTAGCTAATGAGTTATGAGGACAACCATGATTGACAAGTACGCCAAACTCAACTCGTTATCCAAAAGAAATCGAGTAGTTCTTGAGATCGGTTGTGGACAAAAAAGAAGGCTTGATGAATCCATTACAATTGACAAACATGATTCTCCAGCAGTGGATATAGTTGCGGATTTGAACGATGGGTTACCATTCCTTGAAATGGAAACAGTTGACGAAATTCATTCCACTCACTTTTTAGAGCATATTATTGATTTTGAATCAATGATGAATGAAGCATATCGAGTCCTAAAAAAAGGAGGAAAATTTGCAGGATCTGTTCCTCATTTTTCTAATCCTTTATATTACAGCGATTATTCACATAAACATTTCTTTGGATTATATACCTTCGCATATTTTTCAAAGTCAAGGTACTTTGAAAGAGAAGTACCTAATTTTTATAACTCCGTAAATTTTAAAATTATTTCGATCAAACTTTTATTTTTTTCACGTCGCGGAGAAGGGAAAATTGCATCTTTATTGACGAAATTTATAAATAAATCAAAAAAAAGAAAAGAATTCTATGAATACTACTTAAGTGATTTAATTAATTGTTATGAAATAAGATTCGAATTGCAGAAATGAAAATACTGTTTATTGTTCCTAATAAAAGATTTATACCAAGCAGTTTCGTTCGAGCATTGTCCTGGAGAAATTATCTCAAGCTCGAACATATTGCATCTGATGTGATAAATATTGAAAGCAACTTCGTCATCCTACTATACAAATATCTTGAAATGCCAGTCTTTGAAAAAAAAAGCAAGACTTTCCGTCTGCTTTTTTTTCGTTTTTTGAAAAAAATTGACTTTTTGCAAAAAAAGCGGTTATATAAAAAATTACCAAAATATGCAAATGAGTATGATTTCCTCTTTTTTCAGTGGCAGCCAATTCCATCTGAAATTTTTAAATCTTTGTTGGGAAGAAAAGCAAAAATTGTATTTGATTTTGATGATGAGATATTTTTAAAAAATAAAGAAGACACAAATCTTATGATATCTCTTTCGGATATAGTGCTGACTGGGAACCATTTTTTATATTCGTATGCAAAAAAAATGAACCAAGCCACTTTTCTTTTTACGAATGCCGTAGATTTATGCAAATTCAAGCCAAAATTTAAATCCAAGGAATTGATTTGTATTGGTTGGTTGGGCAGTCCATCAACCGCACCCTATCTAAACATAGTTACTCCTTGCCTAAATTCATTGTGGAATAAGGGAAATAAATTTGAAATTCTTATCGCCGGATGTGGAAAGCACTTTGCACTAAACAATCTTTCTCCTTCAATCAAAATAACTAAGATTCCATCATATCGGAACAAAAAAATTCCAGAAATATTAGAAAAAATTGACATTGGCATAATGCCACTCAGTGATTCAGAATGGGAAAGAGGCAAAAGTGCAATGAAGGTTATTTTGTATTCATCTGCCTTTAAACCGGCAATTGCAAGCAACATAGGCGAGTCTCGTTATATAATCAAACACGGTATAAGCGGTTTTTTAGTTAATAGTGAATCAGAATGGGAAATTTCAATAAAGAAATTACTCAACGATGAAACTCTTCGTCGCAATATGGGAAATGAGGCAAGAAGAATAGTTGAGCAAAACAATTCATTACCCAACTATTTTAAAAAAATATTAGCAACATTAAAGTTTGAAAAAAAATGAGAATTGCATTTGCCGTAACTGAATATGTAACAGAGGACACTTTTGACGGTGGATTGGCCAACTATACACATCGAATCGCTTTGGCCTTGGCCGGGGCAGGTCACAAACCGATTATCTATGTCGAAGCCAATCAAAACCAAACATTTTTACATGAAGGGATCGAAGTACACCGTGTGAAAAGAAAGCGAGTAATATGGATCTCGATTGTTAACAAGTTTACCTTGCAGCGCATGATTCGCTTCTGCAACTACCTACGTCAAAGTCGCAACCTCAAGCGGGCCATAAGAGAAACACACCGGCAGACGCCGTTTGATATAATCCAGTTCACCCATTTGAGTGGGGTCGGCTTTTTCCGTCCCCAAGGCATTCCGGCGGTCATTCGCTTGTCCAGCTACACTCCGCTTTGTTACCATCATGGCGAATATTCGGACCACAGCCGCTTCCAGATCTGGCAGCGGGTCTTAATTGAGAATCTGGCCTTAAAAAGAGCCGATGCCGTTTTCGGCCCCTGCCGGTTGATTGCGGAGACGGCCCAGCAAAAACTGGCCATTCCGGTCCGCGTCATCGAATCGCCCTTCGTGCCCTTCGCCGCCCCAGAAGACGAGACCCTTTACCAGCAAGAACTCGCCGGAAAGGAATACCTCCTATACTTCGGCCGTATCAGCCCCCCAAAAGGGGCCTTGGTCATCGCTGCTATGTTGCATGAGCTACTGCGGCGCCATCCACGACTACACTTTGTTCTAGCAGGTCGCGAAACCACTGGTTATGCCGGTAGACCCATGATGGCGCACCTCAAAGAGCAGGCGAGCGAATTCCGGTCGCGCGTCCTCCACCTGGGCCAAGTCCGCCACCCCCAGTTGTTCCCCGTCATCCGCCGGGCAGTCGCGGTCGTCCTCCCCTCACTGATCGAGAACTTTCCCAACGTTTGCATGGAGTCGATGTCGGTCGGCCAGATCACTGTGGCTACGAGGAACTCGGGGTTTGACCAGTTGATCGTTGACGGGGCAAGCGGCTGGCTATCCATCCCCAACGACCCCGAAAGCCTGCTAGCCGCTACCGAAAAAGCGCTCGCCATGGGCGAAGACGCACGCCGGCAGATGGGGCGAGCCGCGCAAGAAAGAATCGCCCAACTAAACCCGGGGTGCGTCGCCGAAACCCACCTGGCGTTCTACCGGGAAACGATTGAGGAAACGGCGGCCAAGCGACAGCCAACCCGCGCAGAGGACTGAAGGCGATGTGCGGCATCTCCGGGATTGTAAACACGAACGGCGTCGCCCCTGATGAGGCAGTGCTGCGCTCCATGACTGCTGCCATCGCCCATCGGGGGCCCGATGGCGAAGGGGTGCATATTCAGGGTGCAGTCGGTCTGGGCCATCGCCGATTGGCCATCATCGACCCCCGCTGCGGCGCCCAGCCAATGAGTAACGAGGATGGTGCGGTCTGGATCACCTACAACGGGGAGATTTACAACTTCCAAGAGCTCCGGTCTGAACTCGAGAAGCGGGGGCATCGCTTCCACACCCATTCAGACACCGAAATGGTCGTACATGCCTACGAAGAATGGGGAGTTCACTGCCTTAAGCGCTTCCGTGGCATGTTCGCCTTCGCCATCGCCGATTACCGCAAGCGAGAACTTTTCTTGGCCCGCGACCCGCTAGGCATCAAACCGTTGTACTACGCCCTGGGCTCAAACCTGTTGGCATTCGCATCGGAACTCCAGGCGTTGCGCCGAGTTCCCGGAATTGATTGGGACTTCGATCTGGAAGCGGTCGATCAGTACCTCTACCTTCAGTACATCCCGGCCCCTAAGACGGTATTTCGCCACGTCCGCAAACTTCGGCCGGCCCACTTTTTCACCATGCCCTTCTATGGACCGCCGTCCCCCCCGCAACGATATTGGAAGCTTGACTTCAAGCCGATAGAGCGAAAAGAAGCAGATCTGCTGGCTGAGCTTGACCACACCCTGCGCCGATCGGTGGAGCAGCACCTGGTTTCCGACGTTCCCTTCGGCGCTTTCCTTTCGGGAGGGATCGACTCCAGCGCCGTGGTAGGCTACATGGCGCAGATACTCAAGCACCCGGTCAAAACGTTCAGCATCGGCTTTGAGGAAGAAGGGGTGAACGAGTTGCCCTACGCCCGTCAGGTCGCCACCTTGTGGCACACCGAACACCATGAGGAGATCGTGCGGGCAGACGCTCTGGCAATCTTGCCCGAACTGGTCAAACACTACGGGGAGCCTTTCGGTGACTCCTCTGCCATTCCCACCTACTACGTCAGCCGCATGGCTCGAGCCCATGTTCCTATGGTGCTGTCGGGTGATGGCGGCGACGAAGCATTCGGTGGGTACAACACCTACCGCAACTGGCTGCGCTGGCTCAGTAAGACGGGAATGGCCTGGTGGAAGCGCCCCCTGTTCCCTCTCGTTTCGACATTTCTCCCACACCGCTGGCCGAAAAGAAAACCCACGCTGGAGAATTGGCTGACTTTCATGCAGTACATCAACGTTTCCTGGCGCCAGCGTCTGTGGCGGAACGAATTCCGGCCCATCTGTGGGATGCCCATCGAGACCATGACCGAGGCGTTTACTGAAACCTCCGGTTGCGACCCACTGCAAACAGCCCAATACCTTGACTTGATGACCTACCTGCCTTACGCCATCCTGACCAAGGTCGACGTGGCCAGCATGATGAACAGCCTGGAAGTGCGGACCCCGATCGTCGACATCGAGGTTATGGAGTTCGCCGCCACGATTCCCTCTTCCGACAAAATGCGGAGGGACGTGGCGGGCCAGCAAGAAGGAAAGTGGATCCTGAAAAGCTGCTGGAAAAGGATTTCCCCCCCTCATTCCTGCGGCGCCCCAAACAGGGATTCGGGATTCCTCTTCCGCAGTGGCTTGGCAAAGACAAGACGACGAGTGGCGAAGTCGAGCAGAGGTTGTTGTCCTCTACTTCCCGCCTGCGGGAATGGTTCGAGCCGCTGACGATCGCTGCGCTGATTCGCGAACAGCGATTCGGCCCCGTCTGGCTGCTGCTCTTTCTCGATGAATGGCTGAACCAGAACGGAACCGGTCCCAGAGCATGAGCGGCGAATTCGCCCCCCGCGCCGCAGCCAGTCCACCTCGTTCCCAAGCTCCCTCTATTCTGATCGTCTTGCGCTCCCTGGAAGTGGGCGGATCCCAGCGCCAGGCCATCCTGCTGGCAGGAGAGCTGCGGAACGCCTACGGAGCCCGGGTAGCGATCTGGACTTTGGAAGGGGGGGGGCCGCTGGCCAGCACCCTGGTCAGAGAAAGCATCCCTTGGGAAGACCACCCCGCATTGATCGGGCGGACGGGGATTCGGAGGCTTTCGGCGCTGCTAGCCTTGGTCCGGGCGATCCGCCGCTGGCATCCCGATGCGATCCTCCCCTTCAACGACTTGCCCAACAAGGTCTGCGGTGCCATTTGGCCCTGGACAGGGGCGAGTGTCTGCGTCTGGAATCAACGGGATGAGGGTCGAGAGGTGACCGGCCGCTTCCTCGAACGACGTGCCCTGAGACAAGTGCGGGTATTCACCGCAAACTCCGGTCAGGGAGCCCGTTTCCTGACCGGACAGTTCGGTATCCCGGAAAGCAACATTCACATTATTCCCAACGGTGTGCGGCTCGCACCGCCCAAACAAGTCAGGGGGAAATGGCGGTCCAAGATGGGGTTTACCGAGCAAGCCATCGTGGTCACCATGGTGGCCAACCTGCACCACTACAAAGATCACCAGACCCTGCTGGAGGCGTGGGCTCAGGTTAAGGAACACTCTGCCGGCGACGTCCATTTGGTCCTGGCCGGGCGTCCCGGCGACACCGCCGGGGCCCTGCGCGAAGAGTGCCGGCGCCGCCTGCTCGACGCCAGTGTCCACTTCATTGGCCTGACCGACGACGTCTCCGGCCTGCTCGCCGCCAGCGACATTTCAGTTTTTAGCTCCCGGCTGGAAGGGATGCCCAATGGGGTTCTGGAGGGGATGGCCGCCGGACTGCCGGTGGTGGCGACTCGCATCCCCGGCATCGAGGAGGCGTTGGGGGGCGATAACCCCTTTCTGGCACCTCCAGGCGATGCCTCTGCCTTAGCTGGTGCGCTGCTGACACTGCTCGGTGACGAAGGACTCCGTCGCCAGTTGGGCAGGCAGAACGAAGCCCGGGTCAAAGCCGAATTCTCGGTCGAACGGTTAGGCCAGCGCACCATGGCTATGCTCGATCCCTACTTGGGGAGGTCCCTTGGATAAACGCATCAAGGTCCTCTTCTGGCCAGGCTGGTGGTACCCCGACCGCATCAACCCGGTGAACGCCATCTTCATCTACCGGCATGCCGAGGCGGTGGCTCCGTTGGTCGACCTGGCGGTACTGTACGTCACCGCCGATCCGGGCCTGAAGGACCGGATCTACGAAATCGATTTGGCGAACGATCCGGTGGGGCTGACGGTGCGGGTGTACTTCCGCCCCTATTCCGGGCCGTTCCGTTGCTCGCGGCTGGTGAACACCTGGCGATACTACCGCGCCACACGGCAGGGCCTCCGTGAATTGCGCCGCCACTGGGGACGGCCCGACCTCATCCACCTTCATGTCAGTCCCCCCGCGGGGCAATTGCTAGCTCTGGTCACCCGTTTTTCCCGCCTCCCCTTCCTTTTCACGGAACACTGGACGGGCTACCACCCTACCAATGGAGAATTCCGGGGATTCTTCCGCAAACGCCTGACCTCCTGGACGGTGAAAAACGCCTTCGCGGTCGTTCCGGTCTCCCGCAACCTGCGAGAGGTAATGGAAAGCCAGAAGCTACGCGGTCGATTCGTCGTGATTCCCAACGCCGTCCGCACCGACCTCTTCTTCCCTTCCCAATCCCGAGAAGCTAGGAATTCATTCACATTCCTCCATGTCTCCCGACTGGCTCCGGTGAAGAACGTGGCCGGCATCCTGCGCGCCGTAGCCGAACTACGTCGAAAGCGGCACGACTTCCGCCTGCTTATCGTCGGCGAGGGGGCGGAGCGACCCGGTCTGGAAAAGTTGGCTGGAGAACTAGCCCTCGACCAGGATTGCGTGCGCTTTATGGGTCGCAAGTTGGAGGACGAGTTAGCTGAAATCATGCGCCAGTCCGATGCCTTCATTCTTTTCAGCGACTACGAAAACCTGCCCTGCGTCGTGGCCGAGGCCATGGCCAGCGGTTTGCCGGTCGTCGCCACCCGGGTGGGCGGCGTCCCTGAGCAAGTCCAACCCGGGATGGGGCTCCTTGTCGAGCCCCGGGATGAGGGGGGCTTGCGCCAGGCCATGGAAGTCATGATCGACGAGGGTGGCCGCTTTGATCGAGCTGCCATCAGATCCTTCGCCGTACGGGAATACAGCCACTCCCAAGTGGGCCAGCGTTTTTTGCGACTCTACCGGGAGGCCTTACGGAGCCCCGGAGGGCCAGAGTGAACATCCTGCTAGTGGCCTATTACTATCCGCCGATCAACAGCGCCGGGTCGGTACGTCCCGTGCAAATGGCCCGCTGGCTAAGCAAGGCGGGCCACTCCGTAACGGTCCTCACCCACGGATACGATCTTGGGCCACCCGACGAACCCGGCGTCATCCGCATCCACGATCCGGCCTATGTTCGCGATCACCGAGGCCCAAGATTCTGGCATTGGTTCTGGAGGCGAGGCCTTACCGAAGTCCTTAATCTCATTGGTCACCCCGATTCCATCTTTTCACCTTGGGTACGGAAGGTATTGACCCGAGCAAACGAGATCCGGGCCGCCGCCCGACCCGACCTGATCATCGCCACGTACCCTCCGCTGGAAGATTTGACAATCGGCCTGGAGCTTTCAAGGCGCTGGCAGGTACCCCTGATCAGCGATTTCCGCGACGGACTCCTATTTCTGCCCATCGAAGAGAAGCGGCTGCGTGCCTACCGGTGCGTGCGGACCGAGTACGCCAATGTCGAAGCCGCCGTGGCCTCCGCCTCGTCGCTGCTGCTGGTGGTCACCCCGACCCTGCGAGAGTACTTTCGCACCACCTATCCGGAGTGCCGTTGCGAGACAGTTTTCAACGGCCACGATCCCGAGGAGTGGCTCGACCTGCCTCCTTTCGCATTGCCTTCCGGTGCTATTCACCTCGTCCACACCGGACGGATCGCCCTGTCGGACAGCGCCGCCGACCTCCGGCCGTTGCTCGCTGCCCTGCGCCGGGTGGGCGAGCAACCCGCTACCCCCCCCTTGCGACTTCATCTTGTAGGCGAGTACTCCCAGCAGGAACGCTCTTGGCTGAGCGAATCGCTGACAGCAGGTGTGGTCGCACTCCACCCGCTGCGGGATCGGCGGGCGACCCTGGCCTTCCAGCGGGCGGCCGATTTCCTGTTGGTCGTCACCAGGCCCGGCCCACGT
>CAZTNO010000022.1:0-17154 GCA_964614865.1 uncultured Clostridia bacterium | reverse complement strand
AATCGACCTGCACCGCTCGTTGTTCCGGGTCGAAGAATTCGACGACGCGCTGATCCGCCACACCAAGATCGGCTGGAATCAGCGGCTCCGCGACCTGTCTGTGGGCCAGCGCACCATCCTGCAACTCTCGCTGATCCTGTCACAGAAACCCTCGCTGCTGCTGATCGACGAGGTGATCCACGACCTCGACGCCTACTTGCGGAAACTCTTTCTCGACGAGATCGTGCGCCACCTGGGCGAGCGGGAGATGTCGGTGGTGCTGGTCAACGTCAACTTCCACGACATCGAGAGCCTGCTCGACCGGGTGATCCTGCTGCGCGGGGGGGCGATCGCCGTCGACGAGCCCATCGAGAGTCTCAAGGAGCGGGTGAAGAAGGTCACCAGCCGCGAGGAGGTCGCGGGTTTGCCGGTCCTGTTCGAGCGCCGGGAGCCGGATCGCCACGAGTACTTCGTCTACCCCTTCGATCCGTCAGGAGTCGCAGGGAGGGATTGTCTGGTTTCCGATCTCAACCTGACCGAAATCGTGACCGCCTTCATCGGGGGCGAGTATGCGTGACAAGGAGTTGCGCGACAACCTGGCTGCCGTGCTGTTGCGCCTCTCGATCGCCCTGCCGTTACCGCTGGTTGGCCTGGTCTCGGGGGGAAGTTCGGCGATCACCGTGCTGGTCATCCTTTACGTCGGCCTCCTGATCGGCGGGGCCTGGGCCGCCCTTCACCTGGGGGTGAACGCTTTCCGGGCCGAGTTCCGCGATCGGGCCTGGGAGTACCTCTTCACCGCGCCACAACCCGCCTGGCGACTCTGGCTGGACAAGCTCGCCGCCCGGTTGTTGCTCCTCCTGCTGCCCGCCGTGCTGGTTTTGCTGCTGAGCTGGATTCTCGGCCGGCTCGAACCGGGGCTGCCCCAGATGATGGCGGCCAAGTCGGCGCTGGCCGATTCCACTTGGGTCTTTCCGCGGCTGGCCCTGCTGATGGGGTTGGGTTTTCTGGTCTCGCCGTTCGATTGGGGCAGCTATCGCCCGGCCCTGCCCTTCCTGTTGCCGCTCGGCCTCGGCGTCTGGGGTTTCTTCAGCGCCCGTCTGGCGAGCCGGCTCGGGCTTTCCGCCGGGTGGCGCCATCCCCTGACCTATTTGCCGGAAGCGATCCTGCTCCTCCTGTTTCTCCTCCGTTGGCACGGTCTTCGGCAGGGAGCTTCGCTGCGCCTGCCGGGGAGCGCACTGTGGGGGAGGCGACCGGGGGGGATCGTTCCAACCCCGGTTTTCAGCCGCCGGAAACGGCGTGGTCTGGTCATCCTGGAGGCGGCGCGGCTCTGGCGGGGGGAGTTGTTTTCGCTGATGCTGCTGGGCGCGGGCTTGGTGCTGATGTTCCGCAACACCCATATTGGCGGGGTTCCCGTTCGCATCTGGGTGCCCATGCTGGTGGGGCAACTGGTTCTGATACGGGGTTTCTCCCACGGGTTCAACCTGTTCGAGCGGGAATTTCGCGACCAGTCGCTGGAGTACCTGCTGTCCGCCCCCCGCCCCTTCCTGGGCATCGTGGCGGTCAAGGTGGCGGCGCGGATGCTCGTTCAAGCGCCGATGGTGCTGGCGTACTTCGTACTCGCCCTCGGGCAGCCGAGCGACCTTCCCCTTTCGCTCGCCCCCCTGCTCATGCTGCTCGACCCGCGCTTCTTTCTCGTCTGGTACCTGCTGATCTTTGCCACCGGGGTCTTCATGTCGCCGTTCGCCCCGCGCAACCTGCACGCCCTGGTGAGCCTGGCCGCCCTCTACAGTCTGGTGCTGCCGGTGATCGCCCTCTTCCGGCTGATCTCCCTGCCGGCCGGGGCGGGGGGCAATTCCTGGCCATCCATTCTGTGTGCCATCGGGGGAATGCTGCCCGCAGTGGCGGTGCTGGGATCGGCGTTTTTCTCGGTGGCCCGGCGGTTCGATCTGGCCAGCGGCGACCGGTACAGCCAGATCTATGGCCTTCGTACCTTAGTGCCGCTGCTACTCCTCTCGGTAGCCAGCGGCCTGTTTCTCATTCTTCGGTAGAAAACCCCCCGCGAGGCAGGGGTAGGTTTTTTGGTGTCCCAAATAGTTTTGTGAAATTGCGTAACGGGGACGTAGAAAGAAGTTGACCTCTTTTCCCAATGCTCTGATCCCTCAGAAAGCTCAGTATGCGAATACTTCGACTCCCCCCGGCTTATTGCCACCCCCCTCACGTGAGGGGGGCTGGGGGGGAGATATCCAACTCACCAAAGAGCAGGTTCCAAAAGCGCTTTTCCTGCTCCACCAGCCCCGATTCTCTACCGCTTGATCACCTTCAGGGCGGCGGCGGCGGCTTCCAGCAAGGGTTTCTCGGAAACCTCGGAACCCACGGCATTCTTCATCCACAGTTGCGGGACGATGCGGCCGGCGCTGCACATCCGTTCCATTTCGGCACCCAGGTTTTTGCCCGCCAGGTGCTTTTCGATCTGGAACTCGATCAGGTGGCCCATCGGATAGTCGGGCAGGTAGAGGGCCGTCTCGATCATGTGGGAGTAGATGGCCAGCACCACCTGATCGCGAATGCCGAACACATCGGCGTAAAAGCGGTTCCAGACTTCCTTGGCGATGCCGGTCACCGCCGCCTTGAGTTCAGTTGGGGTGGCCTCGGGGTGGGCGTACAGCCAGTTCCAGCTCTTCATGTCGACCAGGGCCACCCCCATGATCTCGTAGGCCGACCACAGGTTGGCCAGGGTGCGCAGGTAGGTCTCCTGGGGATTGTCGTTTTTCAGCCCCAGCAGCTCCAGGTCGCGGGTCTGGAAGACGAAGGCGAAAGCCTCGGTGAACGCGGTGTTGGGCACTCCGGAAAGCATGTAGTTCGGCACCTTGTGCAAGGTCAGGGTCTGCTCGACGCAGTGGCCCAGCTCGTGGACGGCGATGTTGTAGCCCTTGTAATTCATCCCGCCGGCGGGGACGCGGGTACGCAAGTGGGCCTTCTCGCTGCGCATCGAGGCTCCGGCTGCGTGGCCGGCGCCGCGCGAGGGGTCGACCTCGATTTTCGGGGCGATGAAGGCGATTTGCTCGGGAGAGAAGCCGAGTACTCCCAGGATGCGCGGGATGTCGGCCTGGAAGGCGGAAACGGTGGGATACTTGGCGGCCACGATGCGGTCGAGTTCGGCTTCGCTGATGTCGCCTTTGCCTTTGAAACCGCTGTACCAGATGTCGAACGGCTCCAGCGGGCGGGCGAGCCTCTTGCGGATCAACTTGGCCGCTTGCCGGACTTCGGGTGACGAGCACAGGCGGGTGAAGACCCCCTCGATCTCCCGCTCGGGAATCTCCCGTTCCATTTCGAACTTGCGGGCCACGTGGGTCGGCAGGGTGGGGACGAAGGGGTCGATCGCGCGCAGGGCCTGGAAGGTGGCCAGAAAGTGCCGGTAGCGGGTGTCGGGCTCGGCGGCGGCTTCGGTTACCCGGCCATCGAGATACACCTTGTTTTGTGTGGGATCCCACTGGACGTCGACCCGGTTGATCACCCGCTCGGGGATCTCCTGGGCAATGATGCGGTTCATCACCGCGTAGATCGTCCGCTGGCGCAGCAGGCCCTTTTTCGCCCCTTCTGGGTCGGCGTAGCGGCCCTTGAGCTCATCGCGCAAGCCCCAGTGGGTGATCAGCTTGAGCCCCGCCGGGAAGAGGGGCTGGCCCGCGGTGTCGACCAGCCGGTCCATCATGATGTTGTAGTCGGAGATGTAGGCTTCGGCCCCGGTCATGGCCTGGCCGATCCGCTGGTAGACCTGGGCAGGCACCCTGGAGACGAACAGGTCACCCAGTCGGGCCTCGGCCCATTGCCCGGCGGTCCAGGAGGGGCCCAGGCGAGACTTCTCCGCAAGCGACCAGGTGGGGAAGTTGAGCAGGGTGACGAACGCGATCTTGCCGCTGAACAGGTCGTCGGTGAGGTGAGCCCCCGCCTCGAACTGGCCAAGCAGCAGGTCGACCGCATGCATGGGGCCGATGTCGAGTTGCATGGGGCTCTTGAGTTCCAGGCCCAGTTTGTTGAAGTGGCCGTAGAGCGACTCGAAGGCCGACGACAACCGTTCCTTGAGGGTGGAATAGTCCGTTTCGTTTCCGGCAAAGCTCTGCAGACAGAAGGTCTTGAATTCGCTATCGCTGCCGTCTTCGGCTTTCCAGAAGGCGGAAACCTGGTCCACCCCCCGTTGGATGCGAAACTGACAGGCTTCGCCGAAGCGGCCGAGCAGTTCTGCTTTCACCCCGGACACGACGGTCGGATCTACGGCCATGACTCCTCCACGGAAGGCCAGCAGGGCCAGGATCAGGACGGCTCGCACGAGTTTGTTGGATCGCATGTTCTGTTTCTCCTCAGGTGATTACAGGCCCATTTCGGCCAAAAGCCCCGGGGCGCCGGCGAACTTGTCGGTGACGAACAGCACGTAACGGATGTCGACGCCGATGCTGCGCTGAAGTTCGGGGACGATGAAGTAGTCGCCGATCACGCTCTCGTAGGTCATGTCGAAGACGATGCCGACCTGTTCCCCACGGGCATTGAGGATGGGGGAGCCCGAGTTGCCGCCGGTGACGTTGGTGGTGTTCAGAAAACAGGTGGCCACGTCGTCGAGTCGCGAATCCTTGTACCGTCCGAAATCTTTCTGGGCGTAGAGGGTTTTCAACTTTTCCGGGGCATCGAACGGCTCTTTTCCGGTATCTTTTTCCATCACCCCGCGGAGGGTGGTCTGGGGCAGGTAGGTCACTGCGTCACGGGGAGTGTACCCTTCGATGGCACCCGAGGTGAAGCGCAGGGTGCCGTTGGCGTCGGGGGCCAGGCGGCCTTTGCGGAAGGCGAGGAGGGCTTGCTCGAGCTCGCCTTTGCGCTCGTTGAGCACCTGGGCGACCCCCTTCCCCTCTTCGCGCAGCCCCTTGTTCTCTTCCTCCAGGTCGAGGGCCAGGTCAACCAGCGGGTCGTTCGCTTTCCGCAACTGCGTGGGGGTGAGCCCGAGCAGGGCGACTCTCTTTTTGTTGTCGGCGAGGCGGGTACCGTCGTACATCTTCGCGGTGAGCGAGTTGATCGCCGCCTCCGAGCCATCCCCGAGAAGCCGGGTGAGCGATCGGGGCAGGGCGCCCGGGTACTTCTTCACCAGTTTGCCCAGGGCGAACGCAAAGAAGGCGCGGTCGGTACCCAGGTCGTACCCCCGCTCGGCCAGTTCGAGGCGCTGCCGGGTGGCGGAGAGGTTCTTGTCCTGGAACATCTGGTCGCGGGCCAGGTCGGGCTTCTGGCGCTCGATGGCGGCCCGGGCAATCGTGGCCGCCTGGCCGGTCAGGGTGGAGGCCCAGGGGCCGGTGAAGGCCGAGGCGGCTTCCTGGCGATCCCGAAAAGCCCTGGCGGCTTTCAGCGCCTCCTCGACGTTCGAAAGCACTTTTCCGTACCTGTTCTGACGTTCGGGGGATTCCTCGATCCAGGCCTTGAATGCCGCTTCCTGGGCGGCGATCTTCTCCAGCACCGAGAAGCGCGCGAATCCGTCGAGTTTCCCCTCCGAATTCTTGAGCCCGTTGTAGAGCCCCTTGACCCGGGAGGCGTACTTGATCTGGATGCCCCGGTCGCTGTTTCCGGCCTTCTCGTAGAAGGCGATCAGCTCCTTGCTTTGGGCTACCCGGTCCGACAGGTCGCTCACCGCGGCCCGGATCTCGGCCAGCGCCTGGTTGCGGTAGGTGCGTCCCGGATAACCCATGATGAAGGTGAAGTCGCCGGCTTTCACCCCGTCCAGCGAGATCTTCAGGGCAACCTTGGGCTGGTAGGGGACGTTGGTTTTCTGGTAGGGGACGCCGAGGCCTTCGGGCGAGACGTAGGCGCGAAGAAAGGTGAAGTCGCCGGTGTGGCGGGGCCACATCCAGTTGTCGACCTCGCCGCCGAAGTTGCCGATGGCCAGGGGGGGGGCGTAGACCAGGCGCAGGTCCTTGATCCGCTTGGCCCGGAACAGGAAGTACTGGGTACCCGAGTACATCGCCCGCACCGAACAGGAGAGGTCGGGTGCCGCCTTCTCGGCTTCGGCCGCCAGTTTCTTGGCCTGACGGTCGAGGGCTTCTGCCCGCTGCCTGGGGGTCATCGACTTCTTGATCACCGCCGTCATCGCCCGGGTCACGTCGTCATAGCCGAGGAGTACGTCGGCAATCGATCCCGGCGAGGGGATCTCCAGCGACCGCTCCCCCGCCAGAAAACCGTCGCGGATGTAGTCGTGGTTTTTGTCGGAGGCGCGCTGGATAGCGCCGAAGGCGACGTGGTGGTTGGTCAGGATCAGGCCGCCGGTGCTGACGAACTCGCCGGTGCCGCCGCCAAGATTGACCACTGCGCTCATCAGTCCCGAGCCGTCGGCGGCATAGAGCCTGGCCGGATCCATCTGCAATCCGAGCCTTGCCAGGTCGAGATCTTTCATCTGGTGGGGCATCCACATGCCGTCGTCGGCCCTGCCCGCGATGGCCAGGACCGTGAGGGTGAAAAAAACGAATCCTCGACGAACAGAGTTCATGGGTTCTCCTTGAATCTCGCAGAACAGAGATACGCCCCCGGGGGGGGGATGGTTTTTTCCCGGACGATCACCCTGTGCTATAATCACCCTTGAGACCGTCACCCGAGCTTTTCTGTATCGTCCACCTTCGCCGGTTCCGGCAGATCATCCAGTCAAGGAGTCACTCATGAAAATCCTGGTCATCAACAGTGGCAGTTCCTCGATCAAGTTCCAACTGATGGAAACCGCCGGCGAGCAAGTCCTGGCCAAGGGGCTGCTCGATCGGATCGGCATCGAGGGATCCACCTTCAACTACCAGCCGGCCGGCAAAGAGAAGACCAGCCACTCGGTCGCCATCCCCGATCACCGCACCGGCATCCGCCTGCTTCTCGAGGCCCTGACCGCAGCGGAAAACGGAGTGATCTCCCGTTTCGAAGAGGTCGAGGCGGTGGGCCATCGCATCGTCCATGGCGGCGAGCAGATCAAGCGCTCCGAACTCCTGACTGCCGACGTGCTGGCCGTGGTGCGGGAGTGCTCCAAGTTGGCCCCGCTCCACAATCCGCCCAACCTGATGGGGGTCGAAGCGGTGCAGGCCATCCTGCCAAACACCCCCAACGTGGGCGTGTTCGATACCGCCTTCCACGCCACCATGCCGCCGCCCGCCTACATCTACCCGATCGATTACTCGTTCTACGAAACCCACGGCATCCGCAGGTTCGGTTTTCATGGCACCTCCCACCAGTACGTGGCCATGCGCGGGGCGGCCATGCTGGGCAAGCCCCTGGCTGATTTCAACTGCGTCACCTGCCACCTGGGCAACGGCGTGTCGCTCACCGCGGTGCGCGGCGGCGAGTCGGTCGACACCACCCTGGGTTTTGGCACCATGTGCGGCGTGCCGATGGGCACCCGGGCGGGCGATGTCGATCCGGCCATCATCCTCCACCTCATCGACGAGCTGAAGATGTCGACCAAAGAGGTCCACGAGCTGATCTACAAGAAATCGGGCCTTCGCGGTATCTCGGGGGGCACTTCCGACATGCGCGACATCATCGAGAAAACCGAGCAGGGCGACCCCCGCGCGACCCTCGCCTTCGACATCTTCGCCCACGGGGCGCGCAAGTACATCGCCGCCCTGGCCACCAACCTCGGCGGCCGGCTCGATAGCGTGATCTTCACCGCCGGGATCGGCGAGAACGCCTGGGAGGCGCGCGAGCGCATCTGCCGCGGCCTCGAGTTCATGGGGGTGAGCCTCGACCCGGAGCGAAACAAGGTGCGCGGCAAGGAGGCGGTGATCTCGCCCGACCACTCGCCGGTGAAGGTGCTGGCCATCCCGACCAACGAGGAACTTATGATCGCCCTGGAAACCGAGCGCCTGGTTTCCGGCGGCCGGAGCTGAAGGGGCCAACTGGGAAACGCTGCCGGCAAACTCCAGGGTCCATAGGGGCTGGTTGAGGATAAACCGGCTTACCCCTGAGCACTCCGTGAGGATGGATTCTCCGGCTTTCGCTCGCCGATCTGTTGTCGCCACATCGCGTAGTACAACCCTTTTTTTCGCACCAGCGTCGAATGGGGCCCAGCTTCGACGATGCGGCCCTTCTCCAGCACGTAGATGCGGTCGGCGTGCATGATCGTGGACAGACGATGGGCGATCAGGATGGTGATCTGGCGCTGGGCAGCCGAAATCTCCTGGACGGTCCGGGTGATCTCTTCCTCGGTGAGCGAATCGAGTGACGAAGTGGCCTCGTCGAAGATGAGCAGCCGCGGCTGTCGCAGCAAGGCCCTGGCGATGGCCAACCTTTGCTTTTCGCCGCCCGACACCTTTTTCCCCCCTTCCCCGAGGAGGGCATCCAGCCCCTGGGTCGTTTCCCGGACCATCCGGGTGGCAGCTGCCTGCTCCAGCGCCGCGTAAATCTCCTCGTCACTGGCATCGGACTTGACGAACTGCATGTTTTCGCGGATGGTTCCAGAGAAGAGTTGGGTCTCCTGAGTGACGAAGCCCAGCTGCCGGCGCATGCGATTCAGCCGGATGTCTTTTACCGGAATGTCGTTGTAGTAGATCATGCCCCGGGTGGGAGGGTACAGCCCCACCAGCAGTTTGACCAGGGTCGATTTGCCCGATCCCGAGGGGCCTACGAAGGCGATGGTCTCCCCCCGCCGGACCTGGAACATAAGCTCCGAGACCGCGTCCTGGGAGCCGGTTCGATAACGAAAACTGACCCGGTCGAACTTCAGGGTTTCGATGTCGCCCAGTTCCACCGGTTCGGCAGGACGCAATTCCGGTTTTTTCTGCATGAGTTCGTCGAAAAGTTGGAGTGAGGCCTGAGCCTCCCGGTAGGAAAGGATGATGCTCCCCAGGTCCTGCAGAGGGAAGATGATGCGGGTGGAGATGAATTGCATGGAGATCAATTCTCCCGGCGACAGCAGGTGGTGGAAGATCAGCCACAGCAGGGCGAACAGGATCGATTCTTTCAGCATCAGCAATGCGGCCCCCTGGGCAAACGCCAAGGTGCGCACCCGGCGAACCTTTTGCATCTCCAAACCGAAAATGCGTTGGGTGAATCCTTTCAGCCGCCGGATCTCGGGGTGGGTCAGGCCCAGACACTTGACCAGTTCGATGTTGCGCAGGGATTCGGTGATGGCGCCGCTCATCCGGTTGGTCTCCCCGACGATCGCACGCTGAATGGTCTTGATCCGGTGGCTGAGCAGTCCGGCCATCCCGCCCAGCACAACCACCCCCACCAGGAAGACCGGGACCAGCACCCAATGCTTGGTGACGGCGTACCAGATCAGGAAGGCGATGCCGACCACCGAGGTGAACAGCACGCCGATAAACGAGCCGATGAACTTCTCGTTGTCGGCCTTCACCTTGTGCAGAATGGACAGCACGTGGCCACTGCTGGTTTCTTCGAATTCGTGGTAGGGCAATCGGAGTGTCTGCCGCAACCCGTCGTCGAAGATCGCCAAACCGAACTTCTGCACCACCAGCCGGGTGACGTAGTCGGTGAGGGCCTGGCAGATTTTGCCGGCCCCCCCCACGGCGATGGCCAGGGAAAGCAATTTCAGGGCGCCCCCAACCAGTTCCGCTTCGCCCTTCCCGGTCGGGTTCATCGCGAACTGGTCGATGATCCGACCGAAGATGATCGGGTCGAAAAGGAGCAGAATCTGGGCCGCAGCTGCCAATCCCATGGCCAGCCCCAGCCAGGGGCGAAACGGTTTCAGGTAGGTCCAGATGATTTTCATGAGGCTCTCCCCGGCCTAAAAAAACTTGCCGGCGGTGGCTTTGGGATGCCTTCATGATATCGGGAAAAGATCAGTCGATCAAGGCGTTTTTGGGATCTCTCCCGGGCGATTGATTTTGGCGTCCCGTTAGGGGTAAACTCGGGAAATGGCCAGTTGTACCCATTGCGGGGCTTTTTTACCCCCCGCCAGTGCGAAGTGTGCCTTCTGCGGAGGGCGAAGCGACATCGACCTGAAGGCGATCCACCCCAACACCGTCGATGCTCCGGCGGATCCCCGCCACTGCCCGCGTTGCCGCACCCCCTTGCAGACCCTCGACCTGCGGGTTGGCGGCAAGTTCCTGATCGAACGCTGCCCCGACTGCCTGGGGCTGTTCTTCGATCCCAACGAACTCGACGCCCTGCTCGACGCCTCGCTGGCCAACGTGTTCGAAATCGACTTCTCCCGCCTGCAGGAAATGCAGGAGTTGAAAAGGCACGACGAGTATCCGCTGGGCTACATCCCCTGTCCGGTGTGCGGGCGGCTCATGAACCGGATCAACTACGGCACCCGGTCGGGGGTGATCATCGATCGTTGTCGCGATCACGGCCTGTGGCTCGATGGCGGCGAGTTGCGCCGCATCCAGGAGTGGGCCAAGGCGGGCGGGCGTATCCACCACGAGCGCAGCCAACTCGAACAGGAACGGCAGGAGTTGACTGCGGAACGGGAGCGGCTACGCAGTCAGGCCCGAGAGGTTTCCACCGGGGGGGCGGGTTTCCCCGGCATGGACCCCTTGCCGCCATGGCAGGAAGGAAGCATCGTGCGACTGATTGCCCGGTTGCTGGGTTTGCCGCTCTGAGTGCCCCCTTCGCCCTCCGGGGGGCTTGGGCGCCGGGCTGGCGAAAACCTGAAACCTGCCTTTACGACGGGGGCTCGACGTTTGGGCCCACATCGACCGCCCCGCGAACCAAGTGGTTATGCTCCAGGGCGAATTCCAGCGAAGTGGTCATCCGCTGTCTCGATTCTTCGTCGAGGGGGGGCTCCGTCCCCTCTTTCAGGCCGAGGGCCCGGTTGCGGCCCTCCTTTTTGGCCTGGTACAGGGCCAGGTCGGCCACCATCAGGCACTGGTCGAAGGAGAGCAGGTCGGGACGCCCCGAATAAAAGGGAAACTCGACGTAGCCGAGCGAGCACGTCTTGTGCACGAAGACTCCGTTGCCCAAATCGAACCGGGTGCGCGAGACCAAATCCAGGATTTTTCGGCTGTACATCGGGAGATAATCGCGCCGGGTTTTCCTGAGCACCACCAGGAACTCCTCGCCCCCGGTCCGGATGACCGTGTCGTCCTGGCGCACCGAACCGGCGAGCAACCTGGAAAATGCGATCAGCACGTGATCTCCGGCTTCATGGCCATGGCGGTCGTTGACCTGTTTGAAGAAATCGATGTCCAAAACGAAGATGCCGATCACCGAATCCTCTGCGGGTTGGGAACGGTTGTTCTTGCCGGAGAGCAGGTGGGTCTTCTGGCCGAGGAAGGCCATCATGTCGCGGGCAAGTATTTCCGAGATGAAGCGCCGGTTGCGGAGTCCGGTCAGGGGGTCGGTCAGGGAAATCTCGCGTAATTGGCGGGTCCGTTCGGCGACGATCTCTTCCAGGCGGGTCTTCTGTCGCCGCAACTTCCCGGTGTAGAGGCGGATGAAAGCGTAGATGGTGCCCATACCGGCGATCAACCACAGCAAAAGGGCGGGCCAGGTGCGGTACCAGGGGGGGAGGATGGTCAAACGGAACGAGGCTTCTCGTCCCGGCGTGCCGTACACGTTGCGCGACCGCACCCGGAAGTGGTAGGTCCCTTCGGGGAGGTTGGTGTACTCTTTGCTGGTCTTGTCGGTCCAGGAACTCCAGTCGCGGTCGAACCCGGCAAGAAAATACTGGAACCGGGTGGCGTTGGCCTTCTCGAAAAAGGTGGCCGAAAAATTGAAGCTCAGGGCATTCTCGTGATAAGGGAGTACCGGCGTTTCTTTGGGGTTTTGCCGCATCGAAAACAGGGTGGTTTCCCCTTTCAGCCAGGGGCTCGATTGCGCATGGGTTCCGGCAAAAACGATTCGCCGGTTGTCGGCAACCACGCGACGCACCAGGGTATCGAACGGAATCGCGAAATCTTTTTTTGCGCCCGGGTCGATCCGGTACAGCGATTTGCCCGGCACCCAGAGCGTCCCGTCGGGAAGGAGGCCGATCGACTCGTCGGTCGGAGGGATGCCGTGAAAGGGACGGCCCTCGGCCCGGAACTGTCCGTTGCCCGCCGGGGTCGCCCGGTAGATCCCGGTGGAGGTGCTGACGAAGCACCCCCCTTGCCCGTCGAACGCGAGGCTGTTGAATGCCCGGGGCGGGTCGGAGGGGGGGCCGCCCAGGTTGTGGTCGGGAACGAAGCGCAGCGTGCCCTGTGGCGTTGTCTCTCCAATCGGAAGGGTGGCGCAAAACAGCCCCTTTTGCGACACGATGTACAGCGAGGTGCCGCGGACGTAGGGACGGAGCGACGACATGTCTGGAAGGCCCTGCCCGGTGCCGAAGCGGCGGACGATCGCCGCGGTGGGGACGCTTCCGGAAAAACGAAGGTGCAGGAGGCCTTTGCCGTCGGTCCCGCCCCAGAGGTCCCCGTTGCCATCCTCGGCGAGGGCGCGGAGGTTTTCCTCGACCCCGGTTACCGGTCCGACCCGGATCCAACTCGCCCCGCTGCGCCGGAAGACCTCCATGCCGCCGATCAGGCCGACAAAGAGGTGGCCCGGCCATCGGCGCGAGGTGCCCATGCAGTAGGCGTTGGGCGAAGAGCCCGGGATGTGCGAGGCTTCCTCTCCCTCGATCCGGTGCAAACCCTGTGCCGATGCGATCAAGAGCTCTCCGTCGATTTGCAGGAACTGCCAGATTTCGCGCGGGCCGTTCCGTAGCGGGATGAACGTGTGCCGGTCGTCCCGCACCGAAAACCGGTAGGGAGCCTGCACGAAGATTCCCTGGTAGGTGCCGACGTAGATCCGTTCCTTGTGGAGGGCCACACTCATCGAAACGCCGCGGATCCCGTTGCGGGCTCCGAAGGTGGACTGCACCGAATTCCATTCGATGTGGGAGATGCCCGAGTTGTTGGGAGCCCAGAGGTTTCTGGCCCGGTCCACGAACAGGTTCGACACCGTGTTGTCCAAAAGGCCCCGATGGGTGTTGACCACGCGGACGATTTTGCCCGACCGGTCGAAGGCGGCGATCCCCTCCTTGATGGTGCCGATGGCAAACGTCTCGGCGTCCAGCGGGATCATCTTGTAGAGAAAACCTTTGTCTTCGGTCAAGAAGGGGGACAACTCGCAGGGGAAAGGGCGGACGACCGTTTCTGGGTCGTACGGCCGGGTGACGTCGTAGCGGCCGGTCGCCTCGTCCCAGAAAATGGTCAGGTCGAGGAGGAGAAAATCGCCGTTGGTCCGTGCCGCCAGGAGGCGGTGGGGGGCGAATGGCGCCAGGGTGACCCGATTTTTGGAAAACACCTCGCTCAGGGCAGGGATGGAAACGACCCGATCGCCCTCGATCAGAGAAAGCCCCCGGTCCCGATCCGGGTAAAACGGGGTGTCGCCCAGCAGGCAGGCCTGGCCCGAGGCAAACCGGCCCTGGATCGGGGTGACACTGTTGCCGATAACGCGGAAGATCTTTTCCCGGGAGAAGAAATACACTTCCCGGGAAGTGCTCAGCCCTTGCCAGATGTCGTTGAATTGTCGATGTTGCGGGGGGATGAGGTTTCGCAGCGACACCGCAGTCGTGGCTCCGTGAACCGACTGGTGGAGATAGCCGAAATCGCCCACGGAGCCGTAATAGATGGTGCCGTCGGGGCCGGAGGTGAGGGCCCGCACAATGGCGTTGTCCTGGGTGGAGATCAACTGCCAGTTGCTTCCGTCGAACTCCAAAACGCCCGAGGAATTCCCGAAGTACATGACCCCGCGCCGGTCCTGGACGGCCACCCAGTTCTGGGCGTGGGCCTTGTACTGCTCCGGCTCGTAGTTGGTGATGATCGGGGCGCCTAGCTTTTCCACCTGGCCGTGGAGCGTTGCCGGAGAGGTGGCCAACCAGGCGAGGATCGAGAGCAGGGCAACCATGCGAACAACCATTGGGGGATTATAGCCGGGAGGGGGTTGCCGATCAAGGCGCGGCGGCCGCAGGATCGCCCTTTTCCCGGGAATTTGCCGGGTTTGCTGCCGGTTTTTTTGGGACGGAGGGGAGGAACGGGGCGGCTTCCAGGCGGCAAAGGGCCAGTTGGTCGCGAAAACCGGCATTTTGCAGCAGCCTGGAAATCAGGGCTTCTGCAAGCAGGCGCCCGCCGACCAGGTCGGTCGGGAAATGGACGCCGCCGATCACCCGTCCCCAGGCTGCGCGCCGGGCGCGGTCAAACAATTCCTGGCGCCGCTCGGGGAAGACTTCGCCCAGTACCCCCGCCTCGAGGTACAGGTACAGGGTGTGGCCGCTCGGATAGGAACTGCTGCGGGGGAGTTCGACCACCGTCTGGATCCGCGGGTCGACCTGGGGGGGGCGGGGGCGTTGAAAATGGCGTTTGATCTGCGAGGAAAAAGGATGGATCTCGGCATCGAGCTGCTGGAACAGGGAGGCTAGCCGGGGCAGGTTGCTTGCCGAAAACCAGCTGCCCAGGATGTCGGCAAAATCGAAAGGGCCACCGATGGCCACTTTTCTGGCCCATTGGACTTGCTCTTGCGTGCGCCACCACTGTACCTGCAAGACCGCGTCCAGGTCAGTTTCACTTGCCGGTGAACCGGGCTGCGGGGGAGGCGGCAAGGCTGCCAGCAGTTCGTCGACGGGTGCGTTCAGGTAGCGGGCCGGGACGACTTGCCGGAGCGCGGCTTCCTGGGCGAACAGGGGGGCGAAGGCCAGAAAGATCCAGCCGATGGCAACCAGCAGGCGTAGGGGGGAATGGAGCTTCATGGAGGACATGGTAGCACGGCCGGAAGCGAAAAAAAACATGGCCTGGGCTGGAACCATCGCCCCGGGATGCCGTATACCCTGTCCGGGGGGGCGACTCGGCGCCGCGGTGCCAGGGGCCCCCCTTCCAGGAGGACCGATGATCAACCGAGCGATGTGGACGATCGTGGCGATCGCTGTCTCGATGCTGGGGGGGGCATTCCCTGCCGGAGCCGCGACCAAGGTGGCCGGGAAGGCTCCCGAGGCCCGCACCTTCACCCTGGAGATCAAACTCCCCCATACCCCGGTCCGCGACCAGTACCGCACCGGCACCTGCTGGGATTTCGCCACCACCTCCTTTCTGGAATCGGAACTGTTGCGACTGGGGCGGGGCGAATTCGACCTGTCGGAAATGCACACCGTGCGCCGTACCTATCCGCGCAAGGCAGCGCACTACGTCCGCCTGCACGGAAACGCCCCTTTTGGCCAGGGGGGGCAGGCTCACGACGTGCTCGATACCATCGCCCGCTGGGGCGCGGTCCCGGAAAGCGTCTACTCCGGGCTCAACCTCGGCGAGGGGCGGCACAACCACGGCGAGTTGTTCGCCGTGCTCAAGGGGCTGCTCGACGCCGTGCTGAAGCGCGAGGGGACCCGGGTTTCGCCCCGCTGGGCCGAGGCGGTCGAGGCGGTGCTCGACGTCTACCTGGGCAAGGTGCCGGAACGTTTCTCGTACCAGGGGCAGGAGTACACGCCGCAGACCTTTGCCTCGGAGGTGTTGCGCCTCCCCCTCGATCGCTATGTGGAACTCACTTCGTACAGCCACCACCCCTTTCACAAAGCCTGCCCACTGGATATTCCCGACAACTGGTCGTTGAACGGCAACTACCTCAACCTGCCGATCGACGAGTTGGAAGCCACGGTCGATCACGCGTTGAAAAACGGCTATACCGTGGAATGGGACGGCGACGTGTCGGAGAAGGAGTTTTCCACCCGGGAAACCGGCTACGCCATCGTGCCGCAGAAAGCCTGGGAAGAAAAAACCCAGGCCGAGCGCGATGCCAAACCCACGGCGCCGGAGCCCGAGTTGGAGATCACCCAGGCACTACGCCAGGCGACGTTCGACAACCTCACCACCACCGACGACCACCTGATGCACATCGTCGGCCTGGCCCGCGACCAGCAGGGCAACAAGTTTTACTGGATCAAGAACTCGGGCGGCACCGACCGCAAGAACGGGGGCTACCTGTACATGTCGCAGGCCTACTTCCGGCTGAAGACCGTGGCCGTGATGCTGCACCGCGACGCCATCCCTAGCGGAGAATGTAAGCCTTCAGGGGCGGGAAGCCGTTGAACTCGATCGAGCTGTAGCTGGTGGTGTAGGCGCCGGTGGTGAACCAGTAGACCCGGTCGCCGACGGTGATGTCGAGGGGCAGGTCGTACTTGAAATCCTCGTACATGATGTCCATGCTGTCGCAGGTGGGGCCGGCCAGGATCACCGGGCCGACCTTGCCGGTCATCTCGGTGTAGACCGGGTACTTGATCGACTCGTCGAGGGTCTCGATCAGGCCGCCGAACTTGCCGACGTCGACGTAGACCCAGCGGATCACGGCGTTGCTGGTCTTCTTGGAGATGAGCACCACCTCGCTGACCAGGATGCCCGCCTCGGCGGCCATCGAGCGCCCCGGCTCGATGTAGATCAGCGGCATGTCCTCGCCGAAGTCTTCTTTCAGGTAGCGGGTGATTTCGGCGGCGTACTCGGCCACCGGCTGGGTGGGCTGGATGTAGTTGGCGGGCAGACCGCCGCCCAGGTTGATCATCTGCAGCTGGATGCCCTTGTCGTGCTTGAGGGCGGTGAACAGGTAGCGGGCTTTGGCGATGGCGTCGTCCCAGATGCCGATATCGCGCTGCTGGGAGCCGACGTGGAACGAGAGGCCGAACGGGATCAGCCCCAGCTTCTGGGCCTTGATGGCCAAATCGAAGGCCATGTCGGGGTGGCAACCGAATTTGCGCGACAGCGGCCAGTCGGCCGAGTGCGACCCTTCGACGCTCAGCCGGATGAACACCTTGGATCCGGGGGCCTGGTTGGCGATGTTGATCAGGTCGGCATGGCTGTCGGTGGCGAACAGGCGCACCCCGCGTTCGTAGGCGGCGCGGACGTGGGCTTCCTTCTTGATGGTGTTGCCGTAGCTGATCCGCTCGGGGGGGACCCCCAACTCCATCACCTTTTCCAGCTCATAGATCGAAGCGATGTCGAAGCTCGAGCCGAGGTCGCGCAGCAGGGCGATCACCTCGGGGTGGGGATTGGCCTTGACGGCGTAGAAGATCTGACCATAGGGGAGGTGGGTGCGCAACTCGGCGTACTTTTGCCGGATGATGTCGAGGTCGAGCACCAAAAAGGGGGTCTCGAGAGGGTCGCTGAAGCGCTTGAACCTTTCCCAATGCTCGGGGCTGATGTATTGATCGCGGTTCATGGCTTCTCCTTGTGACCTTGGTTTTTTTGCGATGCGATGGTACTTCAATCCACCCCG
>CAZTNO010000021.1:0-17592 GCA_964614865.1 uncultured Clostridia bacterium | reverse complement strand
AACCGAAAAGAAGGGGGGGCGATGAGAGAGGAAAAGGAAACCCGCTGTTCGTTTTGCGGCGTACCCCAGTCGTCGGCGTTCAAGCTGATCGCCGGCCCCGGGGTGTACATCTGCGACGAGTGTACCAAGACCGCCTACAACCTCATCTTCAATGCCCCCACCGGCGAGGCCAAACCCCAGCCGGGCTCGAAAAAGAAACCCAAGTTGCTGACCCCCCAGGAGATCAAGACCCGCCTCGACGAGTACATCATCTCCCAGGACCTGGCAAAAAAGAAGCTCGCCGTCGCCGTCTACAACCACTACAAGCGGGTTCAACACCACGAGCAGGTGGCCAAGTCCGAAATCCGTAAGAGCAACGTATTGCTGATCGGACCCACCGGCACCGGCAAGACCCTGCTCGCCGAAACCCTGGCCAAGATCCTCGACGTCCCTTTCGCCATGGCCGACGCCACCACCCTGACCGAGGCGGGCTACGTGGGCGAGGACGTCGAAAACATCCTGCTGAAACTCTACCAGGCTGCCGGTGAAAACAAGGAGCTGGCCGAGAAGGGGATCATCTACATCGACGAGATCGACAAGATCTCGCGCAAAAGCGAAAACCCCTCGATCACCCGCGACGTGTCGGGGGAGGGGGTTCAACAGGCCCTGCTCAAGATCGTCGAGGGGACGGTGGCCAACGTGCCGCCGACAGGGGGGCGCAAGCACCCCTACCAGGAGTTCCTGAAGATCGACACCCGCAACATCCTGTTCATCGCCGGCGGTGCGTTTGTCGGCATGGACAAGATCATCCGGCGGCGGCTCAAGAAGACCCTGATCGGCTTCCATGGACAGAACCGGGCCCACATCACCCCCGACCTCAACCTGTTCGAGCAGGTCCATACCGAGGATTTGATCCACTTCGGTTTGATCCCCGAGCTGGTCGGACGGTTTCCGGTGACCGGGGTGCTCAACGAGCTCACCCAGGAGCAGATGTACCGCATCCTGATCGAGCCCAAGGACGCCATCACCAAACAGTTCAAAACCCTGTTCAAGATGGACGGAGTCGAGCTGGAGTTCGCCACCGAGGCCTTGCACAAGATCACCGCCGAGGCCATCGCTCGCGGGGTCGGTGCCCGCGGATTGCGGGCCATCTTCGAGGAGATCATGCTCGACAGCATGTTCGAGACCCCCTCGCAGAAGGAACCCGGGAAGAAGGTGGTGGTCGACCTCGATTTCATCAAGGATGTGAAGTGGATCGCATGAACGAGCGGCCGATGGTGATCCCGCTGATCCCCCTGCGCGAGATGGTCGCCTTCCCGATGACCATCATCCCCATCCTGGTGGGGCGGGAAAAGTCGATCGTCGCCTTGCGGGCTGCCTCTTCCAGCTACCAGGGCTACATCTTTCTGGCCGCCCAGAAAAACCAGACCAGCGAGGCGCCCACCCCCGAAGACATCTACCCGGTCGGCATCCTGGCCCGGATCGAGAAGTCGGTCGAGCAGAGCAACGGCAGCGTGCGGGTGGTGATCCAGGGGCTACGCCGGGGGCAGGTCACCCGCTACGTGCTCAGCGAGGATTTCTTCCTGGTCCAGGTCGAAACCCTCGACGAGATCGCCGACCGGCCCGAGGAATTCGCCCCCCTCTCCAAGAGCCTGATCGCCCTGTTCGAAGAGTACATCCACCGCAAGCGGATCAAGCTGCACAACGTGATGCCCAAGTTGAAGCCGGGGCAGCTCTCCGACGTCACCGACATCATCATCTCGCTGCTCAACTTCCCCCTCAAGGTCAAGCAGTCGCTGCTCGAGGAGCTCAACGTCCACCTGCGCGGCATGCGCGTGCTCAACATCCTGAAGAAAGAGGTGGCCCGGCTGCGCACCCAGGGCGAAACCGAGTCGACCGCCCCCGGGGGGGTGGAGCCCGCCGAAAACAGCGAGTTCGAGGAGTACAAGAAGAAGATCGCCGCCGCCAAGCTGCCCGAGCGTGCCGCCGCCCGGGCCCAGGAAGAGCTCGACCGTCTTTCCGCCATGCCCCCCTTCTCGGCCGAGAGCACCGTTTCGCGCTACTACCTGGACTGGCTGCTGTCGGTGCCCTGGAAAAAGCTGGGCCGGGAGAACCGCGACATCCGCCGCGCCGCGGCCATCCTGGACGAAGACCACTACGGGCTGGTCAAGGTCAAGGAGCGCATCCTCGACTACCTGGCGGTGCGCCAGCTGGTGAAGAAGCCCGCCGGCGAAATCCTGTGTTTTGTCGGCCCTCCCGGGGTCGGCAAGAGCTCGCTCTCCAAGTCGATCGCCCGTGCCCTCGACCGCAAGTTCGTGCGCGTCTCGCTGGGCGGCGTGCGCGACGAGGCCGAGATTCGCGGCCACCGCCGCACCTACATCGGCTCCTACCCGGGGCAGATCATCAAGGGCCTCAAGAAAGCCGGCACCATGAACCCCGTCTTCCTGCTCGACGAGATCGACAAGCTCAATGCCGACTTCCGCGGCGATCCCGCCTCGGCCCTGCTCGAAGCCCTCGATCCCGAGCAGAACTCCGAGTTCATCGATCACTACCTGGACCTGGAAGTCGACCTTTCGCGCATCTTCTTCATCACCACCGCCAACGAGCTGGATCCGATCCCCCCCGCCCTGCATGACCGCATGGAGGTGATCGAGCTGTCCGGCTACACCGAGCGGGAGAAGCTGCAGATCGCCCGCCACTTCCTGCTGCCCAAGCAGGCCAGGAAGAACGGCCTGACCGAGGGCTCGTTCTCGATTTCCGACGAATTGATCCTCCAGGTGATCTCGGCCTATACCCGGGAGGCCGGGGTGCGCAACCTCGAACGCCAACTGGCGGTGATCCTGCGCAAGGTGGCCCGCATCCAGGTCGAGGCGGGCAAGAAGGAATTCACCCCGGTGACGATCGACGACGCACTGCTGGTCCGCTTTTTGGGCATCCCCAAGTTCACCGGGCAGAAGGTCCCCTCGCAGGCAGAGATCGGCGTTTCGACCGGGCTGGCTTGGACCTCGGCGGGCGGGGAGCTCCTGCTGGTCGAGGCGCGCATGATGCGCGGCAAGGGGGAGTTGATCCTCACCGGCCGACTCGGCGAAGTGATGAAAGAGTCTTCCTCGACCGCCTTCAGCTACACCAAACTCAAGCTGTTCGAACTGGAACTGGCCACCGACGAACTGAAAAACTACGACATCCACCTGCACATCCCCGAGGGGGCGGTCCCCAAAGAGGGGCCCTCGGCGGGGGTCACCCTGGCGGTGGCGATGATTTCGCTGCTCACCGGGATTCCGGTGCGGGCCGGCATGGCCATGACCGGCGAGATCACCCTGCGCGGCAAGGTGTTGCCGGTGGGGGGGATCAAGGAAAAAGTGATCGCCGCCCACCGCTATGGCATCCGCACCGTGCTGGTCCCCGCCGAAAACGAGAAGGATTACCTGGAGGACGTCCCCGAGGAAATCCGCCGGGAAATGACGGTGCACACCATCGACCACATGGATCGTCTGCTTGACCTGGTGCTGGCTGGCCCGATCAAGCTGACCAATATCAACAGCCGGGTGGTTCGGCCGATGCTCGAGGCCAATCTGCAGTAGTCGTTTGTTCCGCATCGCCGGGCTGGGGAATGGGGAGAATGAAACCATGATCGTTCGCCGGGCCGAGCTCGCCGCCACCGCTTTTCTGCCCATGCAGCTGCTAGCCGACGGCCTGCCACAGATCGCCGTGGTGGGGCGCTCCAACGTCGGCAAATCCACCCTGCTCAACGGCCTGTTGCGATGCCGGCTGGCCCGTTCGTCCTCGACTCCGGGCAAGACCCTCAGCGTCAACTACTACCGGGTCAACGGCAAGTTCCACCTGGTCGATTTGCCGGGCTATGGCTACGCCAAAACCTCCCAGGAAGAGCGCGAGCGGGCAGAAAACATGATGAAGGCCTACTTCAAGAACGAAGGGGAGCCGCGGCTGGTTTTGCTGCTGGTCGATTGCCGGCGCGGTTACGGGCCGGCCGACCTCGAGGTGCTGTCGCTTTTGCAGGAAAAACAACTGCCGGTATTGACTGTCCTCACCAAGAGTGATAAACTGTCCTTTCCTGAACTGAAGAACCGATTGACTCAAATCGAAATTACCCATGGAATCCGCGTCGTGCCCTTTTCCCATCACGGCGAAACTGCCGGCAACGTTGTTTGGACGGCGATCGCGGATATCGTAAGGAGCGACCATGTACTCTCTGAAGGCCTTGCAGGCCATGAAACCCGCCGACCTGAAAAAGGTGGTCAAAGAGCTCAACCTCGACGAAAACGGGATCACCGATAACAACTCGCTGTACTTCAAGATCCTCGATGCCCAGGCCCGTTCATCGGGCAAGCTCTTCGCAGAAGGGGTGGTCGAGGTGCATCAGGAGGGGTACGGCTTTCTCCGCTTCCAGGACTACGCCTACCTGACCAGCCCCGAAGACGTCTACGTGTCTCCTTCCCAGGTCAACAAGTTCGACCTGCGCACCGGCGACACCGTGTCGGGTTCGGTCCGTCCGCCCAAAACCGGCGAGAAGTACTTCGCCCTGCTGTCGGTGGAAGCGGTGAATTTCGAAGACCCCGAGTACGTGCTGGAAAAACGGCGCAACGTCCGCTTCGAGAAGCTGACCCCCCTCTACCCCGACGAAAGGCTCAACCTCGAGACGTCGCCCGACAACACCTCGGGGCGGGTGATGAACCTGATGACGCCCATCGGCAAAGGGCAGCGCGGCCTGATCGTGGCCGCCCCCAGGACCGGCAAGACGATGATCCTGCAGAGCATCGCCAAAGCCATCGAAACCAACCACCCCGAAGTGGTGCTGATCGTACTCCTCATCGACGAACGCCCCGAAGAGGTCACCGACATGAGCCGCACCGTCCGCGGCGAGGTGATCGCCTCGACCTTCGACGAGATCCCGTTGCGTCACACCAAGGTGGCCGAAATCGTCCTGGAGAAGGCCAAGCGCATGGTCGAGATGGGCAAGGACGTGGTGATCCTGCTCGATTCGATCACCCGGCTGGCCCGGGCCCACAACGCCATCACCCCGGCCTCGGGCAAGGTGCTGTCGGGGGGGATCGACGCCAACGCCCTCAACAAGCCCAAGAAGTTCTTCGGCGCCGCCCGCAACATCGAGGGGGGGGGGAGTCTGACCATCCTGGCCACCGCCCTGATCGACACCGGCAGCCGCATGGACGACGTCATCTTCGAGGAGTTCAAGGGCACCGGCAACATGGAGATCAACCTCGACCGGCGCATGGTCGACAAGCGCATCTATCCCGCCATCGACATCTTCCGTTCCGGCACCCGCAAGGAAGAGCTGCTCATCGAACAGGCCGAACTCAGCAAGATCTGGGTGCTGCGCAAGGTGCTGGCCCAGATGTCGGAGGTCGAGGCGATGGAGCTGCTGGTCGACAAACTCTCCAAGACCAAGTCCAACGCCGAGTTCATGAGGATCATGTCTCAGGGAGTGTAGTCATGACGGCCGAGGAAGAGGCAACCAGCGAACTGGTTGTCGTCGATGTCCGGCGCTACCGCAACGTCAAGAAGGCCTTGCGGGCCAGCGAGGAACGCTTCCGGGCCCTGTTCGAGAACCTGCCCATCGGTCTCTACCGCACCACCGAGGACGGGGTGATCGTCGATGCCAACCCCGCCTTTGTCGCCATGCTTGGCTTCTCCTCGCGCGACGAGCTCTCCGCCAGCCACCGCTCGGGCGATTTTTACGTGGTGCCGGAGCGCTGCGAAGAGATCCTGGACCATCTGCGCCGCCACGGGGTGATCCACGGGGCCGATGCGGTGCTTCGCTGTCGCGACGGCCGCGAGATCACCGTGCGCCAGAACATCACCCTGATTCACGAGCCACGAGACACCGCCTGCTACCTGGAGGGGTCGGTGGAGGACATCACCGGGGTCCTCCGCTCCCAGGAAGCCGATCTCCACCACGCCCGGCAGACCGAAGTGCTCAACCGGGTGATCTCGGCCGGGCACCAGACCCGTTCGCTGGGGGATTTTCTGGCCCGGGTGCAACCGATCCTGCTCGATTTTTCCGGCCTGGACGCCGGCGGCATCTACCTGATCGACGATATAAAGCGGCAAGCCGTGCTGGCCGTCTCCCGGAACTTGCCCGCCGATTTCGAGCAGGCGGTGCGCGTGGTGCCGATCGACGAGCCCCCCTACGAGCGGGTATGCCTGCGCGGAGAGGTTATTGTCTGGCAGGAACCTGCGGAAAGCACCCCGAAGGGGCCCACGCAGAAGTACTGGCACTCGGGCGCCTCGTTTCCGCTGTGGGCGGGAGAGCGGGTGGTGGGGGTGATGAACCTGGCTTCAGTGCACCCGGGGGCCTTTCGGGAAGTCGAGCGGGAATTGTTCGAGCTCATCGGCCGCGAGATGGGCAACATCATCGCCAAGTTTCAGGTCGAGGCCGAGCTGAAGCGCAGCGAGCGGCTGTTCCGGGCCATCTTCGAGTCGATCCCGCAGATGGCCTGCATCTTTCGCCGCGAGGGGGGGGCTCTCCGCCTGATCAACTTCAACCGGGCGGCGATCGAGAACAACCCCGTGCTCAAGGAGCGGAATCCGTTGAACGCCGACATGAGCGATTTCTGGGGCCAGGATTCTCCCTACCCGCCTCTGGTGGAGCGGATGTTTTCCGGCCTCCCCCTTCCCGAAGAGGTCCTATACCGCTCGGTGTTGTCGGGGCGGGAGTGGTGGCTCAAGGTGTCGGCGGCACTGCTCGATGCGGACACCCTGCTGGTCGTGGCCAGCGACGTCACCGAACAGCACCGGGCCGCCGGCAAATTGGAAGAGTACCAGCAGCAGTTGCGCCAGCTCACCCTCGATCTCTCCCTGACCGCCGAAAAAGAGCGCCGCCGCATCGCCGCCGACCTGCACGACCACCTCGGCCAGAAACTGGTTTTGGCCAAGATGACCTTGCAGTCGGGCCAGAGCCGCCACAACTGCGAGGGCGGGGATGCCGAAATCGAACAGGTGGTGGGGCTGCTCGACGAGGCCCTGCGGGACACCCGCTCCCTGATCTTCGACCTCAGCCCCCCCGTGCTCTACGAGCTGGGATTCGTGCCGGCCCTGGAGTGGCTCGGCGAGCAGACCGAAGAGAAGTACGGCATCCCGGTGACCATCGAGGTGCACGGCGAGGCGGCCCAGTACGACGAGCGGATCACCGTCACCCTGTTTCAAATCGCCCGCGAGTTGCTGGTCAACGTGGGCAAGCACTCCAGAGCACGCCAGGCCCGGGTGGAGCTGCACCACTACCCAGGCTCGCTGGTGTTGACCATCGTCGACGACGGGGCGGGATTCGACCCGGGCGCTCCGGCAGCGCCCCCTGCCGAGGGGGGCTACGGGTTGTTCAGCGTACGGGAACGGCTCTCCCCGCTGGGTGGCACCATGACCATTCGTTCCCGACCGGGAGAGGGGGCCACCGTGGTGGTCGAGGTTCCCGCCAGTCTGGCCGGCGAGGTCCAATGAAACCCACGCCCCTTCCACCCATCCGGGTCCTGCTCTGCGACGATCATCAGATCGTCCGCCAGGGGGTGCGGAACCTGCTCGAACAGAACCCCGAGATCGCGGTGGTGGGGGAGTGCGGGGATGGCCAAACGGCCATCGACCTGGCCACCACCCTGGCCCCCGACGTGGTGGTGATGGACATCTCGCTGCCCGGGATCAACGGCATCGACGCCACCCGCCAGATCGTCTCCCGCAAAGCCGCCCCCCGGGTGCTGGCCCTCTCGATGCATGCCGACAAACGCTTTCTGTCGGGGATCCTGGAGGCGGGGGCGGTCGGTTTTTTGCCCAAGGACTGTGCCTTCACCGAGTTGGTAACGGCCATCCGCGAGGTGCACGCGGGCCAGGTCTACCTCAGTCCGACCATATCCCGGGTGGTGGTGAGCGATTACCAGAACCGCAACCATCCACGCGACGAACAGCCCCTGACCCCCCGGGAGCGGGAGATCCTGAAGTACATCGCCGAGGGGAAGTCGGTCAAAGAGATCGCCGCGGACCTCGGTTTGAGCCAGAAGACGGTGGAGACCCACCGCCAGAGGATCATGGAGAAACTCTCGCTGTTTTCGGTGGCGGAACTCACCAAGCATGCGATTCGCGAGGGGATCTCCTCGCTCTGATCGCCCGGGTTATCCCCCCTCCCGCCTCAGGAAAATCCCCCCCTCCCCCTCAGGGATTCCCCGATTGCCCTCGCTGGGGGCAATGGGATACAACGGGTCCAATCGTTTAGGGTCACATGAACAGGGGGGAGAGAAGGAAATTCGGGGGGGCGCAGGCTCCCCCGTTTTTTTTGGTTCCCGTTGCCCCGGCCCCTTTTCCCGGCACGGGTGGATCCGCGTGGGCATTGACAATGCGATGACGATCGATTATACTCGAATCAATTCAGCCATAGGAGGAATCTATGCGGAATGCAATCATCATGGGCGCGGCCGGTAGAGATTTTCATAATTTCAACACGTTTTTCCGGAAAAACAAAGAAATCTGTGTGAAGGCAATCACCGCCACCCAGATCCCCGACATCGCGGGACGCAAGTACCCCAAGGAACTCGCCGGTCCCCTCTATCCCCAGGGGATTCCGATTCATGCCGAATCGGAACTGCTGGATCTGATCAAAAAACACAAGATCGACGACGTTTACTTCGCCTACAGCGATGTCCGCCACACCTACGTGATGGGCAAGGCGGCCGACGTCATGAAGGCCGGGGCCAACTTCATCCTGCTCGGGCCCAACGAAACCATGATCGAGAGCAAAAAGCCGGTGGTTTCGGTGTGTGCCGTTCGTACGGGCTGCGGCAAAAGCCAGACCACCCGCCGCGTCTCGCAGGTCCTGATTTCGCTGGGCTACAAGGTCGCGGCCATCCGCCACCCCATGCCCTACGGCGATCTGGTCGCCCAGAAAGTCCAGATGTTCAAGACCAAGGAAGACCTGAAAAAGCACAAGTGCACCATCGAAGAGATGGAAGAGTACGAGCCCCACATCGAGAGCGGCGTGATCGTGTTCGCCGGTGTCGACTACGAGGCCATCGTGCGCGAAGCCGAAAAAGTGGCCGACATCATCCTGTGGGATGGCGGCAACAACGACTTCCCCTTCTACAAGTCCGACCTGGAAATCGTGGTCGTCGACCCCCACCGGGCCGGTCATGAGCGCGAGTACTATCCCGGCGAGGTCAACTTCAAGCGTGCCGACGTCATCGTCATCAACAAGATCGAGACGGCCGAACCCGAAGCGATCCTCGAAGTGCGCAACAACATCCGCGAGCTGAATCCCACGGCCATCGTGGTCGATGCCGCCTCCCCGCTGCTGGTCAACGACTGGGAAAAGATCCGTGGCAAGAAGGTGCTGGTCATCGAAGACGGTCCGACCCTGACCCACGGCGAGATGCAGTACGGCGCCGGGGTGATGGCTGCCGAGAAGTACGGCGCCGAAGAGCTGGTGGATCCCCGGGAATACGCGGTCGGCACCATCGCCGAGACTTTCGAGAAGTACCCCGACATCGGCATCCTGCTGCCCGCCATGGGCTACGGGGCCAAGCAGATCAAGGATCTGGAGCAGACCGTCAACAAGGTGAAGTGCGACTTGGTGATAATCGCCACCCCGATCGACCTGACCCGCATCATCAAGATCAACAAGCCCACCGTGCGGGTGGGCTACGAGCTCCAGGAGATCGGTTCGCCCAACCTGGAAGAGATCCTCAAGAAGAAGTTCAAGAAGAAAAAATAACTCCGGGGGCGTCCCGGTTCGGTTGGAGAAGCTTTTTGGTGCGCCCCCGCAGGGTTGCGGGGGCGCCCTCTTTTAGAAGAGTGAAGCGATGAAGAAGAAATTGGCCCTGGTGGCCTTCGGTGGCAACGCCATGCTCCCTCCCCAGGTGCGGGGGACGGCCGACGAGCAGGCGCAAAACGCCCGGCAGGCGGCCCAGCTGATGGTCGAAGTGGTCCGCAAAGGCTATGAGCTCATCGTGGTGCATGGCAACGGCCCCCAGGTGGGCAACCTGCTCTTGCAGATGGAGTCGGCGGCCGCCTCGATCCCCCCCTTCCCCCTCGATGTCTGCGACGCCATGACCCAGGGGAGCATGGGCTATCTGCTCGAACGGGCCATCTGCAACGAATTGCGCCGGCAATCGCTGCGCAAGGAGGTGGTCACCGTGCTCACCCAGGTGGTGGTCGATCCCGAAGATCCCGGGTTCACCCGCCCCGAGAAGCCGATCGGCCCCTTCTACTCTCCTGAACGCGCCAAAGCCCTGCGGGCCGAAAACGGTTGGCAGATGGTCGAGGATGCCGGTCGGGGGTTTCGCCGGGTGGTCGCTTCGCCGACCCCCATCGACGTCATGCCGAAGAAAGCCATCTCGGCCCTGGTGAGCCGGGGGCAGGTGGTGATCGCAGCCGGCGGCGGGGGTATCCCGGTCATCATCAACGAGGACGGGCTGGTGCAGGGGATCGAGGCGGTCATCGACAAGGACCGCGTTTCGGCCCTGATTGCCGCCGAGGCCCGCGCCGACCTGTTCGTCATCCTGACCGGAGTCGAGCGGGTGTGGGAGAATTTCGGCAAGCCCGATGCGCGGCCCCTGCCGGTCATCGGCTTGGAAAAAGCCAGGAAAATGCTGGCCTCGGGCCAATTCCCCCCTGGCTCGATGGGGCCCAAGATCGAGTCGGCCATCGCCTACATCGAGGGGGGAGGTTCCGAGGTGTTGATCACGTCTGCTGAGAAACTCAAGGCGGCGTTGGCGGGCCGCAGTGGCACCCGGATC
Source organism: uncultured Clostridia bacterium (assembly GCA_964614865.1). Lineage (GTDB taxonomy): Bacteria > Acidobacteriota > Aminicenantia > UBA2199 > UBA2199 > CAZTNO01. The sequence continues at coordinate 6,865 of CAZTNO010000021.1, read as the reverse complement.
GTACGCCAGGCAGCGGAAGACCGGCCCAAGCGGCCCTCCCCCCCACGAAAGGGGAAGAACTCCGCAAAGCCATCTTAAAGCAAGGGGGACATGTCCCGTGGAAAAGAAAATGGACGCAACGCTCGATATCAGCAAGGAAGAGGTCGCCTTCATCAAGACCTTCCTGCAAAAGAAACTCGAACCGGTTCCGTTCGACGAACTGGCTCTGCAAATCGCCCTGTTCAAGACCCGTGACCAGCGCAAGAGCGTGGTCAAGGTGTATCATCCCGGTTGCGAATTCAAGGCCGGCGATCTCGTATACAAAGAGTATCCGGGTGCCTTGCCGGTGGCCAGCAAGAAGTGGATCGAACTGGACGAGGGGGTGATCCTCAAGGTCGAGGAGGCGCGGGTGCGCGGAGGGATGCACGAGATCCGCATGAGCTACGATGGGACCTCGCAGTTTCGCTTGTATATCGAGTTCCTGCACAAGCAGAAAATCGAGCTCCTGCTGCCCCACAAGATGCAAAAGCCCCCCCGCGAGCAGGAATTGCTTGGCGATGCCGATGACCCGCGGGCGGCTCTCCCCCCGTTGGTCGAACGCGAGTTCAACCTGTTGCGCCGCAAACTCTCCTCGGTGCTGCACCGCGAGAACGAGTTGATCGTGATCTGCTCCCAGGTCCTGCTCAAGGAAAACTTGAAACAGATTCCCGCCGAGGTGGTGGAGCGGATCAAGGAGTTTCTCAAGGGGAGCGGCGCTGCCGAGAGTACCGAGTTTTTCGTGAGTCATTTTCTCCGTTTGGAAGCCGATGCTCCGGAGTTTGCCGCGGCCTGCTTTGCCCTCAACCACCTGCTCGGTTCGGCCCACAAGGTGGACCTGCTGCAGACCTCGACCCGGGGCTGGGGCAAGTGGCACCTCCGTTCGGTGCTCTACCAGATGAAGCGCGGAGCCCTGGTCAACGAGCTCAACCCCCTGGCCGGCACGGCCAGTTTTGCAAACCGCCGCAACCTGGCGCAAAAGAAGAAAGAGCTCGACGAGGCGGTGTTCACCGAAGGCGAACGTCGTTACTTTCTCACCCAGCGCGAGGTGGCCAGCGGGGCCTTGCGCCTCCACCCCGGCGACCTGCCCGGTGACGGCGACCTCGAGATCCTGGTGGTCGATTCGGGGTCGAAAAAGGAATTTCCCGCCTACTTTTTCCCCGAGGGCAACCTGCTGTTGGGGTTGACCCCGTTGTACGAGCACTATCGGGCCATCCAGGGGACCGTTTTGCATCTCGAGTCGGCCGTCGATGGCCGTTGCCAGTTTTCCATCAAGACCACCAAAAAGGGGATCGTGGTCGACCGGATCGCCTACGACCCCGAACAGAAGCTGTTCCGTCCCACCGCCGAGAAGGTTTCGACGGCGGTGCCGATCCAGCGCTCGATTTTTCTGGAGAGCGAGGCTTTCACCGCCCTCGAGCCGTTGATCGCCGAGTTGCGTCGGTTGCCCACCTTGAACAAGTTGATCCACCGGGTCTTCCTGGAATTCGGCGTCCGCGATCGCAACTACGAGCTCCATCTGATGCGGCTGTACCATCTGCTCGACCTGATATATCCGGTGGAATTGCGCCTGGTCGAGGAGGTCATCCTCAGCAACGCCGAGTTCATCCCCGCCGAAAAATTCCCCGGGGTCTTCTACCTCGATTCCGACGTGGTGGTCGAGATCGAGGAAGAGGAGAAACTCCGTCGTCAGCGGGTGATCGAAGACAACAAACGCAAACGCGAAGAACTTCGGCAGAAACAGGTCGACGAGGAACTGCGCCAGAAAGACGAGTTGCGGGTCAAGCGCGAGGAGAACCGTCGCAAGCGGGAAGAGGAGATGTGGCAGCGGGAGAAGGGAAAGGAAGAGCGGGTAGCCCCGCACCCAACCCCGGTCGAGAGCGTCCCGGTGCCCGGCAAGGAGCCTGTGCCGCCCCGTGCTGCTCCGGTCGCCCCCCCGCCGCAGCCTGGCGACGAACTCCGCGCTGAACTCGCCCGCAAGCCGGCCAAAAAGAAGCTGGACGTCGAAAAACCGGTGAAGTCGGTGAAAAAAGGGCAGAAACGGATCCTCGAAGAGAAGATCGAACTCGACGAGATCAAGAAGGAGATCCAGGCCGACGACATCAAAGACGTGTTGCCGACCGCCGAGGGCAAGAAAAAATCGCGCAAGGAGACCAACGTCGCCTATCAGGACCAGGGTGGCTTCGGCGGGATCTTCGCTTCCAAACTGGACGAGATCGTCAAAAAAGAAGAGCCGACCCAGAAAACCAAAAAGAAGGGGTGAACGTGCGGGTGGTCCGCGCCGCCTGGATGGGGGAAGCCGATCGGCGAACCATCGAGGCTTTGCGAATCCCTTCCCTTGAACTGATGGAGAACGCCGCCAGGGCTTGCCTGCGGGCGGTGGATGTGCTGGTTCCCCCCCACCGGCGCCGCCAGGTGCTGGTGGTGGCGGGGCGGGGCAACAACGGGGGCGACGGCATCGCCTTGGCCCGCCTGCTGGCCCTGCGCAAAGACCACGTTCGGATCGCCCTGCTGGCCGATCCCGGGGAGTTGAAACCCGATTGCGCCACCCAGCTGGCCGGGGCAGAGCGAGTCGAGGTGCCCTGGCAGCAGGTGCAAGCCCCGGAGGAATTCCAATCCATGCTGGAGGCCATGCCCGGCGAGGAATCCCTGATCGTCGACGCGCTGTTCGGCACCGGGTTGGATCGCCCCGTGCGGGATGGCTTTTCCGCCGAGGCGATACGACTCATCAACCGCTCCGGACTGGCGGTGCTCAGCATCGATCTCCCGTCGGGTCTCTCCGAGAGCTTTTTCCCCGCCGAAGGGGAGGTGGTTTGCGCCCGCTGGACCGTGGCTTTGGGGGCTCCCAAGGTGGCCCACCTCTATCCCGACGGCAATTCCTGCTGCGGAGAGACGGTGCTGGTCGATATCGGTATCCCCGCCGACTGTATCGGGGCGGCCATGGAGTTTCCCCTGGAATTGGCCAAAGCCGGCGATTTCTCTTTTTTGACCCGGCCGCGCCGTTGCGACGCCCACAAGGGCGATTTCGGTCACGTGCTGTGCGTGGCGGGTTCTGTGGATCGCCCCGGGGCCGCGATCATGGCGGCGCTTTCCACCCTGCGCGCCGGGGCGGGGCGCTGCACCCTGGCCCTGCCGCCGGGGGTGGGCACCGCGGTGGCCATCGCAAACCCCGAATTGATGACCGTGGTCCGGCCCTCCACCGGCCTTTTCGACAACGCTTATCTCGCCCCCTATTCGGTGGTTTTGGCTGGACCTGGGCTGGGCTTGAACGAGGAAGCCCGGCAACAGGTCCTCTCCCTGCCAGGACAGGTAGGCGGACCCCTGATCCTCGATGCCGATGCCCTCACCCTGGTCGCCCGCGAACCGGAGAAGGTGTTTCGAAAGGGGGATCACCCCCTGATTTTGACCCCCCATGTCGGCGAGTTCTCCCGGCTTTTCGGTTGTTCTGCAGAAACCATCCGCCGCGACCGCATCGGGCGGGCTCGCCATTTCGCCCTCGAGACCGGCGCCCACGTGATCCTGAAAGGGCACCATACCCTGATCGCCTCTCCCGACGGCCGGGTGACGATCAATCCCACCGGCAACCCCGGCATGGCCACCGCCGGTGCCGGCGATGTTCTTGCCGGAGTGGTGGCCGGATTGCTGGCCGAATCCGACCGCGGGCACGACCTGCACGAGGTGCTCGCCGCGGCGGTGTTCGTCCATGGCCTGGCGGGCGATCTGGCGGCCCGCAAACTCGGTGAACGCTCGCTCCTGGCTGGAGACTTGTTGTCCTTTCTGCCCGCCGCCCTGAAGAACCCCGATGCCGCACGTTTACTGTTCCCGCTCTGCTGAGCAGACCTTCGCCTGCGGCGCCGAACTGGGGCGCACCCTGCGAGGCAGCGAAGTCGTTTTGCTGACCGGGGGGCTGGGGGCGGGCAAGACGCTGTTCACCCAAGGGATGGCCAGCGCCCTGGGAATCGACCCCGGCGAGGTGGTCAGCCCCTCGTACGTCCTGATGATCGAACACCGCGGCCGGTTGCCCCTGTTCCACTTCGATCTGTACCGACTCGGCGAACACCCCGACAGCCTGCGCGGTATCCTCGACGACTGGCTCGGCCGGGGGGTGGTGGTGGTCGAATGGGCCGAGTACCTGCCCGAGGAAATCGGGCGCGAACCCGGCATTGTTCACGTGCAGATCGTCCACACCGCCGAAAACGAACGGCAGATAACGATCGAAACTGCCGGGAAAAAACAGGACTCCCCCCCGACCGTACTTTAGCCGATCCCGTTTGTCTGCGCTCTAGTCCGGAGCCAGGACCACGAAGGTTTCGAGATGGTCTGTTTGCGGGTAGTTGTCCAGGAGGACGATGCGCCTAAACGAAAAGCCCCGGTTGGAAAACTGACCGAGGTCGCGGGCAAGAGTTGCCGAATCGCACGAAAAGTAGAGGATCGCCCGCGGGCGGGCCTCGGTAAGGTGGCGAATCAGCCGAGCCGACAGCCCGCCGCGCGGGGGGTCGAGCAGGTAGAGGTCGGCCGGCGGGGGGGGGGTGACCAGGGCGTCGCCCACCTGCCAAATGACGTTGTTCAGAGAGTTGCGTTCGATGTTTTCCCGCAGCAGCTCACCGTGGGCAGCTGAAACCTCGACCGCCGTCACCCGGCCCGTTTCGAGGGCCAGTGGCAAGGTGAAAAACCCCCCGCCGGCAAAGAGATCGACCGCCCTCTCCACCCGATAGGAACGCACCGTCTCCCGCACCAGCTGCTGCATGGGTTTCAGCAGGAAACGGTTGGCCTGAACGAAGGTGCCGGGCCGGACCCTCAGGTGGAAGGGGGAAAGGTCGAATTCGATCGCCGGTTGCTGGCCGTAAAACGATTCACTCCCGCCATGGCGCAGCCGGGCCCCCCACTGCTCTCCGTCGGTGACGACGGCCAGTTCCTGGTCGTCGGGGCAGGGAGGGGGGCGGAAACTCTCCCGGATCCAGTCAAAAATCACCTCGGGCACCAGCAGGCAATCCTCGATCGCGATCAGATCGTGGGAGCCCCGGCGGTAGAATCCGGGGCGGCCGTCGCGCAACCGGAACTCGGCATGGGTGCGGCTACGCCAGGGCTCGGAAGCGATGGTTTCGATCGGCAGGTCGGGGGGGAGGCCACCGATGCGGGCCAGGTTGGCCGCCAGGATCTGTTTTTTTCCGGACCTTTGCCCGGTAATCGAGATGTGCTGCAGATTGCATCCCCCGCAACGGTTGGTGAGGGGGCAACGCGGAAAAACACGTTCGGGGGAGGGGGTCAAAACCCCCCGCAGGCGGCCCTCGAGCGCCCCCCCCCGACGAACGCCGGTCAACGTGTACTCGACCTCTTCGCCGGGGACGACAGCGTCAAGGAATACCGTGCCCGCGGGGTTGCGAACGATTCCCCGTCCTCCTTTGGCCAGGGCCACGACGACCCCCCGCAAGAGGGGGGCGTCGCTGGCCCGATCGGCCCGAAGGGGGGAGGACGCCTCGATCACTCGACCGAGAGGACCACCCGTTCGTTCTGGAACTTCTTGCTGTCGAGGAAGTCGATGGTCGCGTTCTGTCGTTCCTCGTCGTAGGTGATAGAGTAATCGGTGCCCTCTACCAGGAAAGTCGGGTACACGGTGACCCGTTTGATCCGGGTCAGGGTGAGCTCGGGAGCCGACAACACCAGCTTGGTGGACGAGCGCAAGTCCAGTGAACGGGTGAAGAGCTCGGGGGAAACGCTCTGCAGTTTGGTGGATTTCAGGAATCCCCCTTTGAGAACACCCTTCTCTTCGAGGTTGCGCTTCAGGTCGGCCAGGTAGTACAAAGAGCTGAGGTTGGTCTGAAGGTCCTGGTTCTGCTTGTCGAGGTCGGCCATCTTGGCGATCATCGTCTCCTTTTCCTGCGACAGGAGGTCGATCTGGCCGATGAGTTCGGTGCGGCGGTTCTCCAGTTCCTGGATGTCGAGCGCCAGCTTGTCCTTTTCGGCGATCGCCTGGTCTTTGGCGTCGACCAGGGCTTTCTTCACCTTGCGCTGCACCGAGTTGGGCGAAATGGCGGCCGTGCCCTGGGTGATGAAAGTGCCGTACTCCTCATTGTCATAGAAATTCCAGACCTTGAAGCCGGGCACCAGGGGCTCGAACAGGGCGGCCCGTTCGACCAGCTCGGCGGCCTTCTTCTTGTCGAGTCCCTTCTCCTCCACCAAAAAGCTCATGGCCACCTGAAAGTGGTTTTCGCCTTTCTCGACCAGGTGGGCCTTGGGAAGCAAGGCCTCGATCTCGGTGATGCGGCTCTTGAGGTCGCCGATCTCTTTGTTGCGATTCAGGATGTCCTGCAGGAGGGATTTGATGGAGACGTTCTGCTCTTCCTTGATCTTGGCCTCCAGCACCGTCTGCTGCTCGGGGCTCAGGTTCATGGTGCTGACGCCGCCCAGATCCTTGCCGGTCTTGGTCTTGTAGTCGCGCATCAGCGAGAAGATCTCGTTTTGCTTTTCCTGAACGGAAGTTTCCAGTTTCTGGATCTGCTGGACCGTTTCGGCCATCTGTTTCATCTGGGGCGATTCCGTTTTTTCGGCGGGCTTGCCCTTCATGATCAGGAAAGCGAGTACCAGCACCAGCAGGGCAAGGATCCCGATGATGATGTAGATTCCCTTCGGCTTCTTTTCCGGGTCGGTGCCCTGGAACGGGGTCGTGGTCATGTCATTCCCTCCTCCAATTGGATTTGCTCGGCCAACGTATAATGGCAGGCCTGCTTCATCTGGCGATTGTAGCAGAGAAAAAACCGGCTTTCAAGCAAAGGGGGGGGGGCGGCGCAGAAAAAAAGTCAGCCGATGGAAAATGTATTTCACCCAGAAAAGAAAATAGGTATAAAAGGAT
>CAZTNO010000020.1:0-17672 GCA_964614865.1 uncultured Clostridia bacterium | reverse complement strand
TCGTCCTCCTTGCCCCCGTCACTGCGGGGAATAATTCCATTGCCACTCAGAACCCCTTGCTCTTCATCAACTCCTGGTTTTTGGCGGGAGTCACGTTCCAGAGTTTCAACATCAACAGGGCCCCGATCAGCGAGAAGGGGACCAGAAAGAACACCCATGAACCCCAGCCGAAGCGGTCCAGCAACCCGCCCAAACCAAAGCCGGTCAAGCCCGAAGCCAGGTACTGCACCCCGTCGAGCAGGCCGGTCACGGTGGCTGCCCCGCGGGTGCCGCCGAAGTCCATCGAGGCGGTACCCGACAGCATGCCGTGCACCCCGAAGATCCACATGCAGGAGAGGCCGATCAGCAGGGAGGCGAGCAGGGGGCTGCCGGCGGCGCCCAGGGCCATCAGGGTGACGATCTGGCCCAGGTAGAACAGGAACGCCACCGGAGGCCGGCGCGAGGCGAACCAACGGTCGGACAGGTAGCCGCACAGGAGACCGCCGGCGATACCGCCCACCGTCACCCCGATCGAGGCGATCTCATGCATTCCCGAACCGGCGGGCACGCCGTGGACCTCCTTCAGAAACGGGGTGAACCACAACATCAACCCCTGGCGTACGAAGCCGGTGCAAAACTCGGCCGCCATCAGGGTCAGCACGACCGGGTTGGCGAAAGCCCGGCGCAGCACGTAGCCCAGACCGACCTGCGTTTTCTCGTCGAGGTGGGAGGTGGCGTCGCCGGTGGCGATGCGGGGAAAGCCGGCCTCCTCGGGGCGGTTGCGCAGCACGATGGCGTCGATGATCACCATCAGCAGGATCAGGAACGACGGTACGATGAACACCCACTTCCAGCCGAAGGTGGCCAGCACCCGGCCGCCAACTCCCAGGGCCAGCATGTAGCCCGACGAAATCATGATGCCGAAGATGCCGCCGAACACGCCGCGCTCGCGGACGTGGAACCAGGGGGCGTTGATCTTGACCACCGACAGGGCGCCGAAACTCTGGAAGTACTGGTTGGCGGCGTAGAGCAGCGACATGCCGACCACGATGCGGGTGCTCCAGCCGTTCAGGAACAGCAGGCCGATCACCAGGTTGAACAGGGCCGCCCCGCATCCGCCCAGCACGATGGCCTTCTTGCCGCCGAAGCGGTCGGCCAGGGGGCCGTTGAAGATCACGCTCACCGCGTAGGTCCAGAATCCGGCGGTGGCGATGAAACCGAAGGTCTCCTTGCTCATGGAGAAGGCGGTCATGATGTCGCTGGAGGCCACGTTCAGGTTGTAGCGCCCCATGTAAAAGGTCGCGTAGGTCAGTCCGAGCGGGAACCAGTTCATGAACCGCCGGCGGCGAAACTCGGCGGAGTGGTTCAGCGGGTTGCGGATGAAGAGGTCCATGGATCAGATCCCCAGGCGAGTCTGCCACAGGCGGCGGCAGACCTCTTCCAGGTGCGGGGCGATCTTTTCGGGACGGTCGGTCTTTTCGGGCATGTTGTCGAACACGGCATAGGGGACCCGGTGCTCGCCGACGTGGAGGAAGCGTTCGTCGTTGCCGGCAAAGGTCTCCCAATCCGATTCCTTGTAGAGCATCTCCAGTTTGAGGTCTTCGAGGGCGTGCTGCAGCCACGAGTCGGGCCGGTCTGGGTTGTAACGGCGCCGGTTTTTACGCAAGGACTCTTCCCAGGTGACCGAATTGTAGAGGGTGACTGCGCGTGACAGGATCTCGGGGGAGAGGTGGCGGTAGGCTTCGGCAAAGCCGCCATGCTCGGAGCCGCGGGAGAACTCCAGCAGCAGGGTGTGGGTGTCGTGGAAATCGGGCTGGTCGCGGAGCTTTTTGGCGTAGGCGACGTTCAGCTTGCGGATCAAAAAATTCCAGAACCACTTCTCTTTGAACACGTAGCCGGGATGCCGGGCGCCCTGATAAGAAAACTCTTTTTCCGAAATGAGGCGGGGGAGTCCCATCGATTCCAGCAGGTCGTCGTCCTCGAACCGCTCCCACAGGATCGGGAAGTCGTCGATCTCCTCGATTTCGCCGACATGGAAGCGGGCGATCCGTTCGCTCAGCGGGGTCTTCTTGAGAAAGTCGATGATTTCCGACTTGCCGGCCGCCGGGCGACCGTTGAAGATGATGATGTCGAACTGGGGCTGGCTCATGGGGGGATGCTCCTTGCCGTGGTGTGAAAGGTCATTATAGCGTTGCCCTTTGCCCAAGGCAAGTCCTGACGAGGGCCGTGGAAGGGGGGGGCTCCCCCCCCTCCCGGATTGTGGCTATCGGACGATGGTGAGTTCCTTGAGCAGGTTTTCGGCCCGGTCGATCTTGTCGGCCACCCAGAGGATGTAGCGGGCGTCGACCGAGATGGTGCGGGTGATGTCGGGCAGAAAGTAGAAGTCGGACACCACGCTCTCGTAGTTGCCGTCGAAGAGGAGGCCCATCAGGTTGCCGTCCCGGTCTATGATCGGGGAACCCGAGTTGCCGCCGGTGCTGTCGTTGGAGGTCAGAAAACACACCGGGACATCGGCCAGTTCGGGATCGGCATAGTCTCCGACATCCTTTTGCCCGAAGGCGTTTTTGATCTTTTCGGGCACGTTGAACGGCTCGGCGCCGGTATCCTTCTCCACCACTCCGCGCAGGGTGGTCTGGGACGAGTAGGACACCGCATCGCGCGGCGAATACCCTCGCAACACGCCGTAGTTGAGACGCAGGGTGGAGTTGGCATCGGGGAAAATGGGCCCCTTGCGGGTCTTGAGCAGGGCCTCCATGTAGCTGGGGCGCAGCAGCAGCATCTTGCCGCCCAGCACCTCCGCCTCCTTCTCGGCGGCGTCGAGTTCCTGCTGGAAGGCGATGGCCAGCTCGACGAAGGGGTCTTTTTCTTTCAGCAACTGAGCGCGGGTCATGGCGAAGCACTTCAGCCGGTAGGCGGGATCGGCGAGTTTGGACCCTTCGTAGAGGCTCTCGACGAAGCGGGCGATCCCGGCGGGGGTCTTGTCTTTCACCGCCGATTCGAAGGTGGCGATCTTCTGCCCCTCGGGCAGGGCCAGGGCCTGGCCGAGGAAGAAGGCGAAGGCCTTCTTTTCCGAAGGCAGGTGGAGCGACCGCTGGGCGAGCTCGAGGCCGGCTTTCACATCGGGCAGGTCACGCTCCTGGAAGCCGGGATCCCGGTCGGCATCTTTTTTGGGCCGCTCGATGGTCAGCTTGTTGAACAACACGCCGAAACCGAGCATCCGCGAAGAGCGACGCAACATGCCCTGGATGGTGTTCTTCGCTCCCTGGCGCTGGCTTTCGCCGATCAGGGTGATCAGGTCCCGGATCATCGGGCCGTACTTTTTGGCGGCTGCGGGGTCCTGCTCCAATGCGGCCAGAAAGGCTTTCTGTTCCGTTTCGCGACGGGCGGCGATGCCCGCGCGCAGGAAGCCCTCGAGCTTGCCCTGGCTGTTCTTGTAGCCGTTGTAGAGCCCTTTCAGGGTGCCGGCCAGCTTGATGGCGGCCTCGGGGTCCTTTTTGGCTTCCTCCTCCAGCAGGTCGATGAAGCTCTTGGTCAGGCGAATCCGCTCGGGATAATCCCGCTCCACCATGAAGCGGATCTCCTCGGCGGTCAGGTAGCGGCTGGTGCGGCCGGGAAAGCCCATCAACAGGGCGAAGTCGCCGTCGTCGAGGTCGCGGGCCGAGAAGGACAGGAATCGCTCGGGCACGTAGGGCCGGTTCTCTTTGGCAAAATCGGCCGGATGGCCGTCGGGGCCCACGTAGGCGCGCAGGAAGGAGAAATCGCCGGTGTGGCGGGGCCAGATCCAGTTGTCGGTTTCGCCGCCGAACTCGCCGATGTTGCGCGAGGGGATGTAGACGATGCGCAGGTCGCGCAGCAGCAGGCTTTTGAACAGGGTGTAGGAAAGGCCGCCGTGGAACGAGGCGATGCGCACGTTGAAGTCCTTGCTACCCCCCTCGTACTTGCTGACCAGCGCCTTGATGTTGCGCTCGACGGCCTTGGAACGGGCCTGGGGCGGAGTTTTGGCAGTGACCCCTTTCAACACTTCGCGGGTGACGTCGTGGACCTCTTTCAACACCCAGGCCTTGTAGCCCGGGGCGGGGATCTCGCCCGCCAGGTCGGAGGCCAAAAAACCGTCGCGGATCAGGTTGGCCTTCAGCGAACTCTGCCGCTGGACGGCGCCGAACGCAACGTGGTGGTTGGTCAGGATCAACCCTTTGGGAGAAACGAACGAACCGGTGCCGCCACCCAGGCTGACCACCGCCTGGGAGAGCGAGCCGGAGGTCGAGTAGATATCCTTCTCGGACAGGGTGAGCCCTAGGGCTTTCATTTGGGCGACCACCTCGGGGGGGAGCTGGTAGGGTAAAAACATCCCCTCTTCGGCCCGCACGGGCAGCGCAGAGAGGAAGAGCAACAACATCGAGCAGACGACCACGGTACGCTTCAAGGCACACCTCCTTGTGGAAAAAAGGATACGGAATCCTGCCGGCGATGGTTCTCGCCGTTTGCTTTCAGCGAGCAGAGGAAAGGTCGATGACCTCCTCGGTGGCCCAGGGGTAATAGGGGCGGGGGACGCAGTACTCGCCCTCCGCCTGGGTAGCCAGGTCACAGACGAAACTCAGCGGGGGATCCCCGCCACCCGACGTTTCGATCACCACCACCCGGTAGGTGCCGGGCACAAGGTCTCTCACCTCTACTGCGACATCCTTCAGGCAAAGGCAGTGGCACATGTCCCCCGACTCGCTTTCGCGGATCTCCAGCAGGTTTTCCCGCACGTCGACCACCACCGACACCGTGGAACAGCAGTTGAACGCCGCATGGACATGGGTCAGGTTCAGTGTTCCGGCGTGATATTTCCAGCGAACGCAGGTTTGGCCCGGGCCCGCCCCTGACAGGGGAACGACGCTTTCCGGGGCGGAACGGCAGTCGGAAACCGAGAGCAAAGACCCGGAAGGGGGAGGGGGGCGTTGTCGCTGGCAACCCGAGGCTCCGAGCACCAGGATCAGGGTCAACGCCCAGAGGGCGAGGGCGGGGCAAAAAACCCGTTTTCGAAACGCTTCCATCCCAACGAGAAATGGCATCGCTTTTTCTCCAGGTGGACACAATTGTACCATGCCGCCCCTTGGAAAGACCTTGGCAAACCGCCAAGAACTCCAGGGACGGTCCGTGAATCCGTGAATTCGCGTAAAACATGGAGTAGGGACTAGCTTTCAGCCCACGCAAACTGGGAGACGCGACCTTACCGTCTCTGACTTGATATGTATAGCCGCTACCGATTTTGCTGCGCATAATTTCTGGGGGCTAGGACAATTCGGGATATCATAGATTCACGGATTCACCGACCGTCCCCGGGGCTGTTCGAACAATTGCGCCGCGAACCCCACGGTTGCACGGGCAAGGCAACGGTGTTCTACGCTCTAGACCCCAAGGATGCCATGCATGCCGAACGGGTGGCCTTCATGCGGGCCAAAGGCATCCAGTTCCGATCCATAGACAAAGAGGGCTCGGTCCGCTGAACGGTTACTAGGATTCCTCTCCGGGACTCTGCCAGCGCCAACGCAGGCGGGTGAGTTCACGGCCGGTGACCGCCTGGCGCAGACTCTGGATGAAGACGGTTTCGCGCTCCGTCCTGGATGACTGGCTCATGCCGAGAACCCTGTCGCCCCGGCGGGCTTCGGCCAGGAAGGCAACCTCCAGTTCGAGGGCGCCCCTGCCGCCGGTACTTCCCGCGGGCAGCATGCGTCGGGCCCAATCCAGGTAAACCAGGTTGTTGACGTGGTCGTTGAGGTCGATGTCGGCGGGCTCGACGGCAAACGACGCGGTGACGTTGGGCTCGCTTTCCACCCCGGGCAGGGCCGCGAAATCGTCGACCACCATGCGCCCCGCCCCTGGCTCGAAATCGAGCGACAGGGTATCGAGCCGGGCCGGCTTGCGCCGGACCAAGTCGAGGACCACCCAGGCGCTGGTCGCCTTCACATCCAACAGATCATCTCTGCCGGTGATGTGGAAATCGCGCAGGGCGTACAGTCCTTGCCGCCCCGACGGCCAGGTGGTGATGGTCCTGACTCCGGGGACGAGTGGCCATTGCGGCAAAACCAGGTGATAGCGGGCCAGCACCCAGGTCAGGTCTCGGGCCATCAGTTCCGAAAGTCCCCAGCCAAGGGTCAGGGCGTGACGCCCGGCGGCCTCCTGCATGCCGTCCAGCAACTGCGTCAACGGCAGCATGGGGTCCGGGGAGGCTTCATCCAGGTGAATCTCCTCGACGTGTACCGTGGTTTTCTGCATGAATCCATTGTACCATGCGGCCCTTGGAAAGACCTTGGCAAACAGTCCGCGATCGGCTATGATGGGCCGCAGGGGAACCACACATGACCATGCGCAAGAAAGAAGCGGCAAATTTTTTTCTGGATCCAGCCACCGCCGAAGCCCTCCTCCTCCACCTCAACCTGCGCTTGAACGAGGACAGCGCCATGTTGCGCAACCTGCCAATCCTGCCGCCCACCCTCCACCCCCAGTTCGCCGAGTTGCGCCAGGGGCTGAAAAAGACCGTCGAGCACCTCGACGCCCTCCTGCCGGCCGGGCTCTGCCTGCCCCCCGACCCGTTTGCGGGGGAGGCTCCCGTTCCGCCCCCCCCGCAAAAAATGCGCGGCACCCGCATGCACCGGCCGAATTTCGAAGAGGGCGATGAAGTCGTGGAGTTGCCCGAGGGGTGGTTGTGCGAGACCGCTTCCGGAAAAGAAAACGAACTGCCGGCAGAGGGGGTGATGATCCCTCTCTCCACCTTGCCCAAGAAGGCCAGGGACCCCCATGGCACGAGACTGGTTCAGCGACCGCCGGTGATCATGGAAGACGAGAAGCGACTGATCGTGCAGTACCTGAGGCACAGCCGCTACTCGCTCAGCCAGGGAGAGTTCGACGACCTGCTGCGAAAACTGGCCCGCCTGGTGCAAAACGCCCCCCCCCAGGCCATCGCCCTCGAGTTGCGGGTGATCCGTCAGGGCGAGGTCCCCGCCATCCAGATCGAGTACCGTTCCTACGCCGCCACCATTTGAGTTGTTGGTGAACCCCTCCCGGCACGTCCTGTCCTTTTTTTTCGTCCTGTTGCCGGCCCTGTTCGCCGTGCCCATTTTTGGGGAACTGTCGGCAGAACGGCCCGCTGAAAAAAAGAGCCTGTTCGTCGTGCCGGTGGTGTACTACACCCCCGAAACCCGCATCGCCGGTGGCTTGACCGGGATCTGGGCGTTCCGTCTCGCTGGCGGCGGCCCCCCGGCCCCCTCCTCATCGCTCCGCACCGCCCTGATCTACACCCAGAACAAGCAGACCCAGTTGCAGCTCTATTGGGATCTGGTGATCTCTGGACAGCGTTTGCGGGTGAACGGCGATTTGCGCTATGCCCGCTACCCCCAGCAGTTCTACGGCATCGGCCCCGACACCGGGGAAAAAGACCAGGAGACCTACTCTTCCGACACCCTGAAATTTCGTTTGAACCTGGACCGACAAATCGTGGCCGGCTGGCACGCGGGGCTCCACCTGGAGTGGAACCAGGAAACCATCGGCCAGGTGCTGCCGGGCGGTTTGCTGGAGGGGGGGCGGATCCCCGGGGCCTCCGGGGGGACCCTCTCGGGTTTCGGGGTCTATGGCGGGCGAGACACCCGCAACAGCACGTACGCCCCCAGCCGGGGCCATTACCTGCGGCTGGAGTGGGACCTCTTCCCCACCTGGCTGGGCAGCGACTACTCGTGTTCGCTGTTCACCCTCGATGGCCGGGGCTACCTGCCCCTGACCGCCCGCCAGCAACTGGCCTGCCAACTGCTGGTGCTGGGGGGGACGGGCACCGTCCCGTTTCAGCTGATGCCCGGGCTGGGGGGGCAGAACCTGCTCCGCGGCATCTATCTGGGGCGTTTTCGGGACCGGAGCCTGCTGGCCATCCAGGCCGACTGGCGGGTGGCTTTCGGTGCCCGGTTCGGCGGGGTGGCCTTTGCCGGGCTCGGCCAAGTCGCCTCTCGCCCGGGTCTGCTCGATTTTACCCGGGCCCGTTTCACCTTCGGCGGCGGCTTGCGCTACCTGTTCAGCCCCCGGGACGGGATCGGACTGCGGGTGGATTGCGGTTTTTTTGCCGGCAAACCCGCGTTCTACCTCACCGTCGGCGAAGCTTTCTGAGCGGGAACCCCGCTCACAGGGTGATGTCGCCCGAGATGCCGATGATCCGGCCCGACCCATCGCGGGCCTGGGCGCGGTAGGTGTAGGAGCTGCCGGGCGTCAGGTAGCGATCGGTCAGGGCGTGCCGGCTGCCCACAACTCCCGGCAAGGAAAAATCGGCCACCGGGATGAACGGGTCGTTTCCCTTCTTTCTCAACACCTGGACCTGGACTGTCTGCGGAACTCCGGCGCTGGAGCTCTCGACGGTCACGGCCAGGGTGGCGTAATCCTGCCGCTGCGTCCAGGAGCGGGCCTCGCTGCGACTGGCGGAAAGGGTGAGGTTGAGCTGGAACCCCAGCGCCCCCTCCAGGTTGAGCCGTCCCCCCGAGGTGACCTTGCCGCTCAGGGCGGAAACCGGCTCCACCGACAGCAGGATGCGGCCCACGCGCTGGGTGGCCGATTCGCCTGGATAGGCAGCGGCCAGCAGGGCCACCGCCCCGGCCACGTGAGGCGAGGCCATCGAGGTCCCCTGCTTGGCGCCGTAGTCGCCTTGGGTGTTCCGCAGCACCACCTCGCTTCCCGACCGGGAGCGCAGCAGCAGGCCGTCTTCCTGGGACAGCGAAACGACGGGGATCCAGGCTCCCGCTTCGCCCAGGGTGCCGGCGAAATTGCCGGAAGCGTTGTTGAAGATCACGGCCGCCACGGCTCCGGCCTGGGTGGCCCGTTGGGCTTTCTCGCGGAAGGTGGTCCCGCCGCGTTCGATCAGGGCGATGCCACCCGCCACCGCGGCCGGAAAGTCGGACGCCGCACCCCCCAGCCCGCAGGAAATCAGGGGGCGGCGGATGCCGGCCACCGGGGTTGCCCCCGAATAGGTCATCGGCTCGGCATCGAGCAGATCTCCGGCGGACTGCACCGAGGCTTCGGAGCCTGTCCCCCTGGGCACGGTCGAATACACCGAAACTCCCGGGGCAGCGATGTCCACCGAAGTGGCGCCGTAGTTGGAAAAATCAGCAAGGGTGTCGTCCTCGCCGCTGGCGGCCACCGAAATGATCGTCGACAGGGGGTAGGAGGCGGGATAGAAGGGGGTCTGGTCGTTGTCGTCGCCTTTGTCGTCGCTCCCCCCGTTGCCGGCCGCAGCCACCACCACGATGCCGGCATCGCCGGCGGCCCGGTAGGCTTCCCGGACCGGTGTGCTCTGGTCGGCACTGCCGTAGGAGGCGTTGATCACGGCGATCGGGATGTGATAGCGGGTTTTCATCAGGGTGGCGTACTGCACGGCCTCGATCTCGTCGGAGTCGTAGAGGAAGCCGTCGGGACGAAACCCCTTGAGCACCATGATGCGGGTGATCCAGGTCACGCCGCAGACCCCGGTAGCGTTGTCTCCGGTGGCGGCGATGGTGCCGGCCACGTGGGTGCCGTGTCCATGGACATCGCTGGGGTCGGTGTCGTTTTCCCCCTGGTCGTCGCCGGCAAAATCGTAGCCGTGAAGGTCATCGACCAGGCCGTTCTGGTCGTCGTCGATGCCGTTGCCGGGAATCTCGCCCGGGTTCACCCACAGGTTGGGGGCCAGGTCGGGGTGGCCGAGATCGGCCCCGGTGTCGATCACCACGGCCACCACCTCGGCGGATCCGATCGAGGTATCCCAGGCTTTGGGGGCATTGATTTTGCGCAAGCCCCATAGTTTTCCCCACTTGGGATCTCCGGGCACGCGGCAGAGCTTGCGCCGGTAGTTCGGGCAGGCAACTTCCACTCGCGGGTCGGCGGCCAGCCGGGCCAGCAACTCCGGGGTGGAGAGACGGGAGGAGCGGAGGTGGAGGAATCGACGCGAACCCCGCGAGGAGAGATACCCGTACTCCTCGACCCGGGTGTCGGCGAGACCCGCCACATCGGGCAGGGGAGCCCGGGTCCCGGCCTGCGCCGGAACGGTGAGGACCAGCACTTCGCCGTGGGCATAGTTTGTCTCCCCCTCGCTTCCAGCCCTGCCGGTGAATGCCAGCAGCAGAACCGGGACCAGCCACAAGAGCCGCCCAACGCTCGAAATCCTCGCACTCCGGTTCATCGTGCCTCCTGTCCTTGAACCTGGATGGTAGGGGAAACTCGGTCGACTGTCAACGCCAGCCGAAGAAGCGGCGGTATTCCCGTTGGCCTCATTGTCGCGACATGGTATATTGCACTCCGGAAAACGCCACCGACCCCGCCTAGGAGGATCCCATGAAACCCCTTCATCTGCAATTCATGGCCAGGGCCAAGCAGTTCCCGGCCAAGCTCGCCATCATCGATCGCACCCTCGACCGCCGGCTCACCTACCACAAGACCCTGATCGCCAGCATGATCCTGGCCGGCAAGTATCGCAAGCACCGCGACGGTTTCATCGGCGTGATGATCCCCACCTCGGCGGGGGCGATGCTCACCACCCTGGGCATCCTGATGGCGGGCAAGGTGCCGGTGATGATCAACTACTCCACCGGGGCCGCGGGCAACTGCGAATACGCCCAGCGCAAGTGCGGCTTTTCCACCATCGTCACCTCGCGGGCCCTGCTGGAGAAGATCGGCTGTCGCGAAGTGCAGGGGATGGTGTTCATCGAGGACATCATGGCCGGCATCTCGATTGCCGACAAGCTCGCCGCCGCCCTCAAGGCCGGCTTGCCCATGCCCCTGCTGGTCCGCAGCGTCCACGGCGGGGAGCTCGACGACAACGCGGTGATCCTGTTCACCTCGGGGTCGGAAAAGGATCCCAAGGCGGTCCAGCTGACCCACCGCAACCTGGCATCCAACCTCGACGATATCTTCCGCTTTTTCCAGATCAATGCCAGCGACATCATGCTGGCCAACCTGCCCATGTTCCACGTCCTGGGCTTCAACACCAACTTCTGGCTGCCGCTCACCCGGGGCATGACCGCCGTCACCTACGCCAACCCCCTCGAGTACCGCAAGGTCTCCTCGGTGGCCTGCGAAGAGAAGGTGACCATGATGGTGGGCACCCCCTCCTTTTTTGCCGGCTACCTGCGCCAGTCCGAGCCGGGCGATTTCGCCACCGTGCGCATCGCCATCGCCGGGGCCGACCAGACCCCCGATATCCGGCGCCGGCAGTTCCTGGAAAAACACGGGCTCGAGCTTCTGGAAGGGTACGGCACCACCGAAACCAGCCCGGTGATCTCGGCCAACACCCCTGCCGACAACAAACCGGGCAGCATCGGCCGGTCGCTACCCTCGGTGCAGGTGCGGATCACCGACCTCGACACCGGGGAAGCCCTGCCACCGGGCCGGGAGGGCAAGATCCTGGCCAAGGGCGACCTGGTCATGCGCGGCTACTTCGACGACATCGAGGAGACCATGCTGCGCATCAAAGACGGCTGGTACGACACCGGCGACATGGGGATGCTCGACCAGGAGGGCTACCTCTGGCACCGCGGGCGCTTGCGCCGGTTCGTCAAGATCGGCGGCGAGATGGTGTCGCTGGTGGCGGTGGAGAACGTGCTGGTCCGGATGCTGCCCGATGACGTGGACTGCTGCGTGGTCGAGGTGCCCGACTCGCTGAAGGGGGCCAAGATCGTGGCCGTCCTCACCCGGGAAGTGCCCGAGCGCAAGCTGCTCAAGAAGATGGGGGAGGAGCTGCCCGCCCTGGCCCTGCCCAAAGAGTTCGTGGTCATGCCCGAATTGCCCAAGATGGGCAGCGGCAAGATCGACTTTCGCCAGCTGACCGAGACGGTCCGCCGGGGGCAGCACCACCAGGCCTAGACCCCCGATTTTTCGGCCGGAAAGTCAGCGGGAGGGGATCGCTTCTGCCAGCAACTCCTGCGAAAATCCTTGCGGTACTTGTCCTTCGTTTGCGTAGAGGTACAACGCGGCCTGGAATACGGTCTGCAGAGTCGACATGGCCAGCAATACCACCATCAGGTAGATCCCGGCCAATACCAGACCGGTGAGCAGCGAACCGGGGGTGTCGGCCATCATGCCGGGGACCAGGAAGAGGATGGCGGGCAGAGACAGCAAAAAAGAGACCAGTCCAAAGCCCAGGCTTCCGGCCAGCTGTTCGCCCCAGGTCTTCTTCAGCATGGCGGTCGAGCGGCGAAAGGCCTCGATCGGCCCCACCCCCTCCAGCGCCAGGATGGGCACAACCAGGAAGCTGGCGATGGAGAACGCCATGCCCACAAGGCCCACCACGATCCGGCCCAGCCACTTCGACTTGTCTTCCAGCATCCGCAGCAGGATGCCGACGGTGGCGGCAAAGAGCGCCCAGCCAAGGATCACCGGCAACCTGTTGGTGGCGATGCGCAGGCCGTCCCGAACCGTCGGGTCGCCGCCGCGCAGGCGGATCACGGCGCAGGCGGCGACCGCGGTGCTGAAGTAGGTGCCGACCAGGTAGACCGCCAGGTAGAAGAGGAAGAGGATGAAGTAGGAGCGGGCGTCGAGGCTGGAAATCTCCGGGGCGGGCCCAGTCGCCTCGCCGGCGGCAAAGACGGGCATCATGGCGTGCAGAAAGCCCAGGCAAAGGAAGCCGCAGCAGAGGAGCGACAGGAAAGAGAAGAGCATCAACTCCTTGTCCTGTCTCAGTACGGTCCAGGACGCCTTCATCAGCTGCCACGACTGTTCGAGCTTGCCCATGGAAACCTCCTGGTCACGACCCGGGGAATGTCGCTCTAAAAAAGGATGATATCGGAAGCGGCCCCCGCAGGCAAGTGTGTCATTAGGGACGGTGCTTTACTTTTTTACATTTCGTTGAGAAAGGCCTCTGATGAGATCCAAATCAGGGACTAGCCGTCGTTTGGGTTAGCCACGGTGGCCGGTCGCCTGGATATGCACAGTTCCGCCCCCGCTATCATCTAGTTTTTCACAAGGATTCCAGCTGGATCGCAGTATTGCCTCATCCTAAAAACACGATGAGGGGATCGCTTGAAATCGGGTTTTTCCTGGGGTACCACCGGGTCTTGGGCAAAAGGAGTTTCCTATCAGTCCTTCCCGGGCGTCCTCGGGACCCAGGGGGATGTGGGCGATCGTGCCGTCGCCCGGCTGGACCCGGAAAAGTCCGTTGTCGCAGCCGATCCAGACGGTGCCGGAACGGTCCTCGGTCACCCGGTTGATCGTGGTCGAGGAAATCGACCGGTCGTCCCGGGGGTCGGGCAGGAGGCGGGTGAACCGGTCCCGCTCGGGCTGGTAGGTGCACAGCCCGCTGGGGGTGGTGATCCAGATCACGCCGCGGCTGTCGACGAAGAGGCCGTCGATCCAACGATCGGGGAGGGAATGGACGTCGCCGGGGGAGGGCTTTAAAATCTTGAACTGGCGCCCGTCGTAGCGGTTGAGGCCGTCCTCGGTGCCGAACCACAGGAATCCCTGGTGGTCCTGGACGATGCAGTAGACCGAGCTGAGCGACAGCCCCTGGGCGATGGTCAGCCGTTCGAACCGCACCTGGCCGGCGTGCAAGACTCCCCCCAGGACCACGGTCAGCATGCCGAGGACGATCCGAACCTGCTTCATGGGGCGAGATTCCGCTCCGGCGAGCCGGACGACTTTCCCTCCATGCTATCACAAGGGCGAAAGAAAAGCTGCCGCCGGGGGTACGGCCCTACTTACTCCCGTTCTTCACGTGCTGTTCCAGCCAGCAGTCCTCCTCCCACAGCAGGTGGAGGATGTTCTCCCGGGCCTGGTAGCCGTGGCTCTCGAACGGCAGCAGCACCAGCCGGGCCTTGCCGCCCAACCCTTTGACGGCCTGGAAGAGCCGCTCGCTCTGCAGGGTGAAGGTGCCAGGGTTGTTGTCGGCGTCGCCGTGGATGAGCAGCAGGGCGCCCGCGAGCTTGTCGGCGTAGTTGAAGGGCGACATCTTCTGGTAGACCGCCTGGGCCTCCCAGTAGCTGCGTTCCTCCGACTGGAAGCCGAAGGGGGTCAGGCTGCGGTTGTAGGCGCCGCTGCGGGCAACGCCGGCGGCGAAGAGGTCGGAGTGGGTCATCAGGTTGGCCACCATGAAGGCCCCGTAGGAGTGGCCCATCACCGCCACCCGCTTGGGGTCCCCGACCCCCATCCGGTCCAGCGCCTCGATGGCCGCCCGGCCGTCGGCGACCAGCTGCTCGATGTAGGTGTCGTTCGGCTCCTCCTTGCCATGGCCGACGATGGGGAACTGAGCGTTCTCCAGCACGGCATAGCCGCGGGCCGCCCAGAAGACGGGCGATCCCCAGAAGAGGAAGACGAACTGGTGGGGGGAGCTGTCGACCATGCCGGCCGCCTGGCTGTCCTTGAACTCGGTGGGGTAGGCGTCGATCAGCACCGGCAGCCGCCCTTGGGCAGGAGCGTACCCTTTCGGCAGGTAGAGGTCGGCCGACAGGTCGACCCCGTCGGCCCGGCGGTAGTGGATCTTCTGCTTGGCGATCCCGGTGAACGACACATAGGGGTTGGCGAAGGAGGTCAGGGCCCGCGGCGGCCGGCTGCCGCCGTAGGTGCGCAGGTAGAGGTTGGGGAAGCGGGTCGGGCTCTCGATGCGGGTGAGGAGCGTTTTCTTGCTTGGATCGAGCAGGCGGACGATCGCCTCGTAGGTCTCCTTGCCGTCCGCCCGCCACAACCGGCGGGTGGCGCTGGTGGCCAGGTCGTAGCGGTCGAGGAAGGGGCGGTTCCCCTCGGGGGAGTACCCTTCCCCCTCCAGGTAGAGGCAACTCCTGCCTTCGCCGAATTGGAGGGTATCCCGGCCGTATCGGTTGATTTCGGTCGAGAAGTCGCCGGGCAGGTGGTAGAGGTCCTCCGAGGAGTACTCGAACAGCTTCCGCGGCGCCTTCGCCGGGGCCGCCGGGTCGATGGCGCTGACCCGCACGGAGCGGGTCTTCCACCAGTACTCCTGGACGACGGCCAGGCTGGCGTCGCCCCAGGTGACGTTCACCAGCCGGGACTTGGTTTCGCACAGGGTCTGCGGCGCGCCGGTGAAGGGGGCGTCGAGCGTGACCAGCCGGTCGCGGTACTCGGCCTCTTTGGCCGGGTCGCCGCCGTCCAGCGCCTCGGTCCAGACGACCGTGGAGGGCAGGTCGTCCCGCCACGTCGCGTCGCGGGGGCCGGGCTCGCAGGCGTCGTTGGCGATCGGGATCTGGTCGAGCAACGGTTTCTCGGAAAGGGTCTTGACCTCGCGGCCGTTGCGGTCGGTCAGAAACAACCGGCTGGGGAACCGGTCGAGCGGGAATTGGTACGAGTAGGGGGGGCGGATCTCCCGTACCAGCAACCAGGCCCCGTCGGGGGAGAGT
Organism: uncultured Clostridia bacterium; assembly: GCA_964614865.1. Lineage (GTDB taxonomy): Bacteria > Acidobacteriota > Aminicenantia > UBA2199 > UBA2199 > CAZTNO01. The sequence goes on along the minus strand of CAZTNO010000020.1, from coordinate 2,361 downwards.
TCCAGGGAGGGGTAGATTCCGGCCGGCAGCACCGGGTGGGCGTCGCCTTCCAGGGGGATCCGCCGGATCTCGGCGCGGGCGTAGTACTCGAAGCGCCGCTCGTCGGCCTGGTTCTTCAGCAGGTCCTGGTAGGTGTAGCCGGGAGCCTTGCGGCCGGTCGATTCCTGCACCACCGGTCCCTTCGGCAGCTCGACCATACCGGCCGGGGCCTCGCTGGCGAGGCGCACCCGGACGTAGAGCGACTGTTCGTTTGGCGCCCAGCGGAACGGCGTGCCCATCGCGGCCGACAGGTCGCCCCGGGTGAGTTGCCGGGCCTTCCCGCTGGCCAGCTCGACCACCCAGAGCGACAGGCAGTCCGCCTCCGCCTGGGCGAAGGCCAGGTAGCGGCCCCGGGGCGAGAAGGAGGGGTACTCGATGCGCAGCTGGGCGGGGAGGCCGGTGACCGGGATGGCCTTGCCGCTGGCGATCGCCATCACCGACAGCCGCGTGAAGTAGCGGGAGCGCGACTGGTCGTGGTTCTTCGGGTTGATGCGCAGGCCGGCCAGCCGCAGCTCGGGCCTCGCCAGTTCCTCCAGGGTCTTGAAGACCGGCTGCTGGAGGAAGACCAGGTGGCGGGAGGCCGGGTCGACCAAGGTGCGGGGGGGGAACTCGACGTCGACCAGCTTCAGGATCTCCGGCGGCCGCTGGTGGAAGGCGACGTCGTCGGCCGCCTGGGCGCCAGCCGGGGTGTTACCCAGGCCTAGAATAGCCAATGCGGCGAGGAGCGGAAATGCGAATCGAACGGGACGGACCATGGTCGACCTCCTTGGTGGTGGCACGGTACAGGATTACAACGGATTTGGCGGTCGAAAGGTTCCACGATCGGGGCCGGGGGTGAGACCCCATCCCCCTTCCCCTGAGCATTGGTGCCAGGTCTTACATTATTACATTGGGTCTGTTTAGGTAGCTGAAAGTAGTAATGTAAGACCTGACACTATAAGTTGCAGTCGATGCGCCGCAACCACCAGATCGAGTGGATCGTCATCATCCTGATCGCCATCGAGGTGGTGTTCTTCTTCTGGAAGTAGCCCTCGCTCCTAAAAAAACGCCCCTTTTTTTGCTTTCCCTTGGGTTCAATCCCGCTTGCGGGGGAGGGGGACTCGAAGAAACGGTTCGTCTCGGTAGCCGAGGGCGATATCGCCCGAGAGGGACAAGATCTCCTCGTGTCTCTTCGTCGGATCGGAGCCCAGGAACCAGGGGGTCCGAAGTCCCAGGGTTCCCCAGGTGTCGTCCCGATCCCCGCAGTGCTCGAAGGTGATGACCCGGTCGTTTCGCTCGTTTTTCCCCCGGATGAAGGCGAGCAGTTTTTTCCCCTGGGAGTCGAGATCCGGTCCCTCCGCCAGTTGGCGCATCTGATCGGGGTACTGGGATCCGGCCATGATCAGGAATACCGCCGCCCAGGTGGCGTTATATCGAATCCGGTCGCGATTCAGCTCCTTTCCCATAGAGAGGACCCACGCTGCGGGCACTTGGGGGGAGAAGTCGAAGGACGGCTCGTTCTTGGCGATCAGCAGCGAAAGCAGGGCCCGCTGCTGGAGGTCGCCTCCCTCCAGCCCCGATACGATCTCCTCCCGGGCCTCCCGGTAGTGAAAGTGGAGCCAGAGGGTCGCCTCGTAGGCGTTGACCACGTAGACGTTGTTCAGGTTGAGGTCGTCGCCCCGCAGGTTGCTTGTCAGCAGGCGGTAGAATTCGGGATTCCCCGCGTAGGCTGGAACCCGCATCAGGAGGGTGGTTACCCCGAGGACCACCTGAGGGTCGGGGTGGTGGAGGCTCCCTTCGAGGAAGGGGCGGTAGCGGTCCAGATGCTTTGCGATGCGGCGTACGGCATGGAAGAAGTTGTACTGCTTCTGGTCGCTTTCCATCATCCTCAGGTAGTTCCGGAACTGCTCCTCCGCAGTCCGGGGGGCTGTGGATGGGGAGGCTAAAATCCCGGTGGAAAACCCGAGCACCCACAGGCCGAGCAGGACGATTTTTCCGTTCATTTCTCCTCCAAAAAGGGGCGGTGCGATTCCGATTATATCCCGGGAAGGAGGTCGGTTCAAGGGGATCCCCGACCCGGGGGCGTTCCTTGGCCTCATCGCTTGCTAAATTCCCGCCGATTCGGGAACCTCTTGGGGTCAGGTCTCAACTTAAGACAAAGGGGAGCCATGGTGCCAGGTCTTAGGAGTCGCAGGGGACGGTGCTTAACGGCCTGTTGCCCAAATAACGCGACAAGCCAAGGGAGCATCGGGGTCAGGTCTCCACGGCCTGTTGCCCAAATAACGGGTAGAACCTGGTGTCAGGTCTTACATTATTACATTTCATTGAGAAAGGCATCTGATG
>CAZTNO010000019.1:0-18702 GCA_964614865.1 uncultured Clostridia bacterium | reverse complement strand
GCAACACCTCGTCGTCGCTCATCTTGGGGCTCTCGAGGACGGCGGTGGCCACCATCCGGTTGGCGTCCTTGAGCAGGATCATCCGCTCGGTCTTGGTACCCGACAAGGCCAGTTTGATCCGTTCCGACACCGACATCGAGTTGATTTTTTCCAGCGAGGATTGCGCCTTCTTGTGAAGCTCTTCGGGCACCGAAGAAGGATCTGCCGTGCCCGGCTGGGAGGCTATCTCGGTCAGCAGCAGCTCCTCGACCTCGGCGACCCGGGATACCGGGATCGCTTCGGCGGGAGCCTGGGCAAGGTAGAAGCGGCGGAGCTCTTCGATCTTTCCCCGCACGAAAGGGCTGACCCCTGGATTGCGTTCCAGGGCGGCGAGGATTTCGGGAAAGCCGATCAGGCGGATCTGGTTTTCGATCAGGATGTCGAGCAGGGCGGCCGGCCCCCGTTCGGCGATGGTGGTGTAGCTGGCGACTTCGAGAGCGGGGTTGTTCCAGGCGGCGGTGAGGATTTCGACCTGCTCGCGGGCCAGGGCCATTTCGAGGACCCATTGACACACGACGGGATGGGTTTCGCGGCGGGCGATGTAGTTCAGAGCCACGCTCTCGGGCAGGGTGAGGAGGCGCTCCCGGGCAGGATCGCCGAACTTGGGATGGTTGCCAGCCAGTGCCCACCCTTCCAGATACTCCTCATCGGTGAAGGGCAGTTGCCGGTCCACCAGAAATTGCAGCAGATCACCCGCCACATCCCCGCTGGCGATCTTCACGAGCAGGGGGTTTTTGGAGACGGGGGGGATCATGGGCCAGGGATGGGGGCGAGGGTGGCCGGCTCGATCACCAGCCGCTGGCTTTCGGCGGCGCCGCGAAAAGAGGTCACCTCGCGGTCGTTGGCCCACAGTCGGGTGGCTGCCGGGTTGCCGATCACCACGGTCATGCGGTACCCCGAAAGCTCGACTTGCCTGCCGGAGTCGAAGGTCCCCTCGAGCAGCTTCACTCCGTTCCGGGTGACCTGGGCCCAGGCCCTTGCCGAAAACTCGAGGCGGATCCGCACCGGCGCCTGGTCGTGACAGGGCGGGAAGCCGATGGCCGTGGGCATCAGCCCGGGGAGAGTTGCCGGCAGCGGGGCCATCTGCGGGGGGGAAGCTGGCGCGAACCGCGCCGAGACCCAGCCGGGGATTCCGGCCATCACGGTCAGCACGGCGACCAGGGCGACCAGCAAAACCACGGCCAGCCACAGGATCAAGCGGTGGTTTTTGAATTTGGAGTACTTGATGTTTTCGTAGACCTGTTCCTGCGCGTGTTCTTTCTTGTGCAGGATGGCGTCGAGTTGGGGCTTGTACTGGTTGAAGAAGGCGGTTTCATCCGCTCCCATCGCCTTCAGATACGACCGGATGTACTGCTTCACGTAGAAAGACCCGGAGATCTGGTCGAAATCCTCGTTTTCGATGGCGGCCAGAAAACGAACGCTGACGTGGACCTCTTTGGATATTTCGGCCAAAGTCATGTCACGAAGTTCGCGTTCCTTTCGCAGTGCGTCGCCAAGTACTTTCATGGGTTAGGATCCTGTCGCCCCATTTTAGATAGAATCGGCGAAATTTGTCAATAGGATCGGCGATAATTCCGGCCCGATTTCATTGATAATCGCCAGCGTATATGGTACAAGAGAGACACGGAGGCCCTCCCGACCCATGATCTGGACCTACACCCTGCTGAGCGTGCTGCTGGTCAGCCTGGTTTCCCTGATCGGCATTGCCTTCCTCTCCCTTTTTTCCGCCAAACGGCTTGCGGCCATGATGTTTGTCCTGGTCAGCCTGGCCGTAGGCGGGCTGTTCGGGGATACGTTCCTGCACCTCCTGCCTGAGGCCTTCGCCGATGCTCCCGAACAACTGACCCCTTCGCTGGGCGTCCTCGCCGGCATTTTGACCTTCTTCATGCTGGAAAAATTTCTGCGCTGGCGACACGAACACACCGTGGCCGAAGAGGGCGATCAGCTGATCCACCCGGTGGGCTACATGAACCTGATCGCCGACGGGGTGCACAACGCCATCGACGGCATGATCATCGCCTCGTCGTACCTGGTCAGTGTCCCGCTGGGCGTGACCACCACCTTTGCCGTCCTGCTCCACGAGATCCCCCAGGAAATCGGCGATTTCGCCGTGCTGCTGCACGCCGGCTTCAGCAAGAAGCGGGCGATGCTGCTGAATTTCGGCTCGGCCCTGCTGTGTTTTCTGGGAGCGGTGATCACCCTGATCGTGGGGAGCAAGATCTCTCACCTGGAGGGGTGGATGGTCCCGGTGACCGCGGGCGGCTTCATCTACATGGCGGGTTCCGACCTCCTCCCCGAGCTGCACAAGGAATCCCGACCTCTGCACTCCTTGATCCAGCTGGTCGCCGTTGGCGTGGGCGTCGGCCTGATGCTGCTCTTCAAGGTGGTCTTCGAGTAAAACTCCAGACCGGTTCTCAGACGTCCAGCCAGTAGGTCCACTTCAGCAGGATGACATCGGTTGCCGGAGTGCGGAACAGGTCGGTCAGGCTCCGAAGCGGATCGAACCTGCCGTCCCTTGTCCACGCATCGCGACCCTGGGTCCATACCAGGAATAGCGTCGATCCGGGGCGGTACTCCCAGCGCACCACCAGGTTCAGGTTGAACTGCCGGACGTGAAAGTCGGGATCGCGAAAACGGAACGGCTCTCTGCCCACCTCCCGGTTTACCACGTACTCCCCCCCGCTGCGGCCGATTTCGCCCGCCTGAAAAACGTGCCAGCGGGAGGAGAAATCGCGGTCGCGAGGCCGGTTCACCTCCTTGAATTCGCTGTACTTCCCCGAAGAGATGAACGGCTGCGAGTAGAGTTGCAACGTCAGGTTGGGCTTCAGGGCCAGGTTCAGGCGCAGGGTGAGGCCGAAGGTCTGCTGGTCGATTTTGGCAAAAACGGTGTGGGGGTCGACGCCCCGGATCGAACCGACAAACTGCAGGGGGTTGCGGGTTTTTTCGTAGCCGGGGCCGATCTCCAGGTCGAAATTCTCGGCGATCTTGGCCTCCAGGGTGGCTTCGATCTCCCACTCCCTTTTGCCTTCCCCCCCCCACTTCGCCCCCGTCTCCAGTTCGAAAGACAGGGGCTGACGTCGGTCGGAAGCCAGTTGCACGGAGACGCCGTTTTCATTGGGCATCCACACCGCCGGCCCGCCCCGCAGCGTGCTGACCGAAAGGAAGGCGTTGTGATGGGAGAGCCCCGCCATCGCCGTCCAGTAGTTCTTCAAAAGGAATTCGGCATACACTTCGCCTCCCAGCCCCTGAAACATGGGTTGGAAGGTGTTGAAGTTGTGCAGGCCTCCGCCCAGCTCAAACTCGCGCAATCCGCCGCGGGGCCGAAACTCGTGGTAGGAGACCGACAACGAGTTTTGCAGCTGGTCGGATTCCATCATGAACCCCAGGTCGTTGATCTCGTAGCCCGGAGACTTGCCCTGCGAGGAAAACGCCCAACGCCAATGCCCCCCTCCCACCTTGCCCAGGGTGAACCGGTAGGCCATCCCCGACAGCTGGGTGCGGGTCGGGTCAAAGTGCACCTGGGTGTTGTCGGGACGTTGGTAGTACCGCGCCGACGACTCCTGGGCCCGACGGATCGATTCGGCGGAGCCCTCGATGCGGCTGCCGACCACAAACCCCGACACCTCGTAGCGGTCGCCCGCCCAGCGGTGGCGAAAATCGAGGCCGCCGGCAAGGGCCTGCCGGTTCAAGAACTCCAGGTCGGCGGTCTGGATGTCCCGCTGGGTCCAGGTGAAGATGCCGCCGATCGCGCTACGTCCCTGGTTCAGGTCCTGCTGGGCCCGGACCAGGCTGTAGCTGGTCAGGGGTTCCACCTCGGCCCGGCCACTCCCCCCCCCCGCATCCAGAAACCGGGCATTCACCGCGGGGGTGATCGCCTCGAGCACCCCCAGCGAAAAGCCCCGCCGGGTCTTGCCGCTGAGCTTTAAGGCGACGGCGATCGGGGTCTGCCCCGGGACGTCGGCGTATTCCGCCCCAGGGGGCCAGCCCGAAGGCGGTTGACCGATCCGCCGGGAGTAGAACAGGGTGTCGCCGAATCCCCCCCCGTTCCCGCCGAGACCGAAGCGGAAGATGCCAGCCCCCTCGACAAAGAAGGGGCGCTTTTCGGCGAAATAGGTTTCGTAGGCCGACAGGTTCACCTGCGCCGGGTCGGCTTCGACCTGACCGAAGTCGGGGTTGACCGTCAGATCGAGCGAAAAGTTGGAAGAGAGCCCGTACTTGGCGTCGAGCCCGGCATTGATCCTGGCACGCGAAGTATCGACCAGGGGATCGGTTGTGACCGGTTGGTGGGTGAACTGCAGAACCCCGAACGGAACGATCTGGAAACGGCGCGGCGGGGGGAGGGCGGCGGGAATCTCGAGGGTGCCGAACAGGGGGACGAACTCGGGGGCCCCTTTGGCCACCGGGGCCCAGTAACTCCGCTCGCGCAGGCGAACGATCTGCCGCTCCAACTCAAAGCCCCAGCGCTGCCCGTCGCGAGCCGGAAACCGCAATTGCGACAGGGGGATGCGAAATTCCACCGACCAGAATCCCCGGTCCAGGTGGACGGCCACGTCCCACACCGGATCCCAGTTGGCGTCCCGGTTGTCTTCATCGTCGGGGCCACTGCCCTGGACGGCATCCCGTTTCACCCCCGAGGGGTTGACGGCGAAATGGTAGGCGGTACGCTTGTCGCCCAGGCTGTCGAACCAGAGGCCGATCCAGTCGGAGGCCACCTCGGCGTCCCGGCGGGCCAGGTGGCGGGTGGGGCCTTGCGCCGAGGAATCCTCGGCTCGAACCCCAATGTAGATGTCGTGTCGGGTGTAGCTGACAAAGAAGACGGTCTTCTCCCGGCTGGGTTGCCCCTCTTCGGGCTCGAACTGCCGGAGCCCTCCGCCCGGCGTGGCGCGGCTCCAGCAGGGATCGTCGAGACGGCCGTCGAGCACCGGTGGATCCTGCTCGCAGGAGGTGGCCCGGTAGGTGGATTGGCCAGGCAGCGGCACGATCAGTATCAGTCCAACAAAAAAAGCACAGAACTTTCCCATGAAAACCTCGCAACGATGTCGGTAAGGTAAACGGCGGAGAGGGGGAAAAGGTTTTGTTTTTTGCCCGGGAGAATGGGGCTATTTTCCCTGCCCCGGGGAACCCACGTCGAAGCGCTCGGTTTTCACCCAGACGTGGCCCCCTTTGCCGAAGGTCTCCAGATAGATCCCCCGCAGCACCACGAACACCCAGAGTTTGGTGTAGGTGATATAGGCGAGCAGGATGTAGAAGATCTGCCCGGGGCGGTCTTCGCGTTCAAACGAAAGGGCGATCATGATCTCCAGGATGTAGAGGAGGAACGCCAGCCCCCACAGCTCGGCGTAGGGGCCGATCACCGAGATGTGCACCATGCCGAACAGGGAGAACACGAAGAGGATGTCCGAGATCAGGATGGCGAAGATGAAGAAGTAGTAGAGGTAGAGCAGGTTGATCAATTCGAACGAGGTCAACCGCGGGCGGGAGGTGAAGAGCTTGCGGCCGTACTTGGCGATGATGTAGTTGTTGCCCCGGGCCCAGCGGGTGCGCTGCCGCACCCAGGTGGAGAGCTTTTCGGGCTCCTGCTCCCAGGTGGTGGCGGTGGGCAGGAACTGGATCACGTACCCTTTCTCGTAGATGCGGAAGGTCAGCTCGGAGTCCTCGGTCAGGGCTTCGGGATCCCACCCGCCCACCTCCTTCACCACCGATTTCCAGATCACGAAGTTGGTGCCCGGGATGAAGGAGAGCTTCATGAAGTACCACCGGCCCGCCTGGATGATCCACTGGAAAGCGATCCCCTCGATGTTGATCAGCCGGGTGAGCCAGTTCTTGGCCCGGTTGTAGGCGCGGAACTTGCCGACCACCGCGGCCAGCTTGCGGTCGGCGATCAGCGCCTGGCAGAGGAGGCGGAGCGAATCGCGCTCGGGGATGTTGTCGGCGTCGTAAACCGCGACCACCTCGTGGCGGGTCATCTCCAGCGCGCGGTTGAGGGCAACGCTCTTGCCTTTCCCCCCCTCTTCGGGCGGGATGTCGAGGATGCCAATGCGCGGATCACGCCGGCTGATGTCGCGGATGATCTCGGCGGTACGGTCGGTACTGCCGTCGTTGATCACGATCACCTCGACCTTTTCTGCCGGATAATCGAATTCGCCGATCCGCTCGAGCAGGGCGGCGATCACCTTCTCCTCGTTCTTTGCCGGGATCAGGATCGACACCCCCGGCAGGTCGGCGCTGGCCGCCCGCTCCCCCGTCCGGGACCGAAGGCGTTGGCGCCACAGGAAGCCCCCCAAGGTCAGGATGAACTGGTAGAGCAGCATCAACCAGATGAAGACCACCGAAAACACGAAAAAACCGTTGATCAGGAAACGTCCGATCGAACTCATCGTTTCACCCTTGAATAAACGTACAAGACCAGCAACAAACCCACCGACAGCAGGCCGATCAGGAAGAACAGGGTCGAGGAGAGGTAACCCACCACGTCGATGGCCCGGGAAGGGGGGCTTTCGGTGAAGATCTCCAATTCGTGCCCCCCTTTGGGTAGTATGGTTTCACGGTGATCGGCGGGGATCTCGAGCACCCTGCCGTCGATCCGGACCCGTTCCAGGTTTCGGGTGAAAGAGAGGGTGACCGGGGTCGGCGAGTCGTAGCGGAGGCTGTAGAGGTTGCCGGTCAGGTTGAGGTCGTACATGTCGCCGTCGAAGGTGATCTGGTTGGCAAGCGAGTGGAGATCGAAGGTGCCGGTGCGCTGAAACCTGAGCAGCCGTTCGCCGGAGGGGATCGAAACGCCGCGGGGGCTGTAGAAAGGCCAGTTTTCCCCGTTCAGCACCGGGATGAAGCGCGGATCGGCCCAGTTCAGGGTGAAAGGGCGTCTCGATTTGATGGCAAAACCGTCGCCCACCGCCCGCAGCTCCACGTCACCCCCGAGCACGAACGTCAGCATGTCCATGTCGTAGGGGCTGACCGTCGATTCGGCGTAGATCCCGACCCGCCCCGAGGGCAGCGATGCGTAGTAGAAGGTGGTCGCGAGCTCGGTGCCGAGGGCGGCTTTTGCCGGGATCGGGCTCGATTCGGGCAAAGCCCGGTCGACCACGTTGATGTCGAACATCAGGCGGCTCAGGTCGGGCACCAACGGCCGGTAGGCTTCCAGAAACCGCCGGTAGCGATCGGGCGGGTCGCCCCAGGAGCGGGCCGGGTCCTCCACCTGCAAGGTGAAGGGCGATTTCGCCATCAGCCCGATCACATCCCGCACGTCGATCCCGCAATCCTCGATCAATTCGGGGTGGTTCAGCGAATCCATCACGGTGACGATCGACTCCATCTCCCGCCCGGTTTGCTGGCGGATGCGGGCCAACTCGTCGAGAAACATCCGGTGCCATTCCAGCACCACCTGGCAGCGGTAGCGGAGAAACTTCGCCCAACCCTCGCGGTTGCGGGTCCAATGGTTGCGGGAGCCCGGGACAAAGAACTGGAGGGGGTCGATTTTCTCAAGGCGCCGAAACTCGGCTCGCACCTGGTCGTTCATCGGCGTGAAGCGGGCGGGGTTGGCGGCACCATGCTCGGTATCGTAGTTGAGTTCGGCCAGGTTGACTCCGTCCCAGTCGTAGTTCAGCAACACCTCGCGATAGAATTCGAGGGCGGCCCGGCGGGCCTCGGGGTGTTGCAGGTTGAGCGGGAACCGCCAGGCCCCGTAGGTTTCCCCGAGAGTGGCGGTCTTTTCCCGCCAGTCGGGGTGGTCCTGCCACAGCTGCCGGGTCACGTACGGGAGCTCGAACCAGGCGTAGACCGCGATGCCGTGGCGGTGGCAAAGCCCGATAAAGTAGCGATAATCGAAGCGGTAGCGGGGGTAGAAGTGCCAGGCGGCGGCGTAGACGATCTTCACCCCGCTGTGCTGCCACCGTTTGACCATCTTCTCCAGGCTCACCCCCTGGCGCAGGCCGGGATCGAAGTAGAACTCCAGGTGGGGACGGCGCACGTTGAAAGAGATGCCCAGGGCCGACCGCAGGTAGCCCGCCATGTAGGGAAAACGGCTGAACCCGAAGCGGGTGTGGGGATCGAACAGCGGGCCGAAGAAGAGCACCTTGCCCTTTCCCAGCGGGCGCACGATGGCCAGTGCGCTCCCCTTCGACTCTTCACGGACCAGGGGCTCGGCCCCCTCGGCCCGGAAGGGGTGGTGGGCCGGCTCCAACAGCCAGGAGAGCTCCATGGTGGGCATGGTCAGGTCCTTCACCCGCCGTACCGGGATCGCGCGTTCCTCGAAGCGGATGCCGACCTTCTCCGCCAGGGGGCTTTTCCCGTCCAGGATCAATTGCCCGCCATTCTCGACGAAGGCCAGGATGGTGTTCACCTCGATGTCCATCAGGCGGCTGGCCGATGCCTGGGGGACGACCAGCAGGTCGAAGCCCTCGATGGAAAAACGCTTCTCCCGGCCCAGTTCGCGCACCTCGGGATGAAAACCGTAGGTGGTGAACACCGAGATGAAGCTCTGTTGGTCATTTTCCTCGGCTTCGGAAACCCCGTGGCGGGAGAGGATCAACGTCCGGGACACCTTGAGCGGAGCCGCCTCGGGTTTGCGCTCCACCCGGCGGGCCAGCCAGTTCTTGATTTGCGACCAACGGGAGACACGGCTCGGTGTGGAGAGGAAATCAACGCCCTCCAGCATGTACTGCCCGCCACTCGACAAATCGACCGTCCGGTGAACGATGCCGGTTTGCCGGGTTTTCGAGTAGGTCTCCTTGCGGATCTTGCCGCTGCCATCCCGCCACTGCTCGTGAAGGTACTGCCCCGCCAGGGTGACCTTGATGGGGCCGCTGGCGGTGGTCACCCCCTGGGTTTCGGTGCGCAGCGACGAGGGGAAATCCCGCAGCGAGACGAACTTCCAGCCTTTCTTCTTCATCGCCGTCACCACCCGCTTCAGGTGCTCGATGGGGACGAAGTGGTGAAAGAAAAAGGAGGCGGTGGCATCGCGCACCACCCAGGTATTGTCGGCGTTGGCGATGATACGGCCCGGGTCGGGTTTGTTGACGTCGATGTAGCCCAGATTTTCCGGGACCACGCGCACCCCCAGATCGGGCAAACGCACCGGGAAGGGGATCACCTGTTGGGTGCCGTTGCCCTCGGTGGCCATGATCCGGTCGAAAAAGGTGTCGAAGTAGCGGGCGACGGTGCGGTAGGTCTCGGCCGAAGCCGCGTAGTGGGGGGTCTCCCAGGCCACCGGGTGGATGCCGTTGCGAAAGCACTCGGTGATGGCGTTGCGGATGCGCAGGTCGATCCAGTCCGCGGTTTCGTGGCGGATCGGCCGGCCGGCGATTTCGTCCCAAAACTCGTAGTCGTCGCCCGAAATCCCCCGATGCTGGTGGGTGGCGCCATGCATCACCACCATCGCCCCGCGGAGGGTCGCCTCGCGAATGGCGGCGAGCATTTCGGGGCGGGCGCTGAAGTAGGTTTCAACCTGGTTTTCGGGGTCGTGGAACACCGGGATCAGCGAAATCTGGATGGGGACCCCCTCCTCCTCGAGATAGCGGCAAACCTCGCGAAAGCGCTTGGGGTCGCTCTCGGGGTGGATGTCTTCGAGGCGGACCAGCGCCCGGCGCCCGGAGGGATGGTCTTGACCCACGATCTCGTGCAGCAGGTCGGCAAAAACCAGAAAACGCCCCCCCTCGTCGGCATAGGAAAACGGCGAATCGGCCACGTACCAGAAGCGCCCCGATCGAATCACGTAGGGCACCCGACGCCCGGTGGCGTCGACCGCCTCGGCCATTACCTTCACCCGGGCGGGGTCGACGATGCGCATCACGTTCAACGGCCGGTCCTCTTTGGGGAAATCCTCTCCTCCGTACCAGATCTTCCAGTCGTCACGGGGTTCGACCCGGTCGAAGACAAAGCCCAGGTTCTTGCCCGACCGGTCGGTCATCTGCTGGATGCGCCGGTTCAGCCAGATCACCCGTCCGCCGAAAGCGGCCAGTTCGGGAAAAAAGGAGGGGGGCAGGGGCGAGTAGATGTCTTCGAAGGCCAAAAACAGCAGGTCTTTTTTCTTGAGGGTGGCGCGACGAAATTCGCCGAGCGAAACGAGCTGCACCCGGTCGAGCTGGAAGTGGCCGAGCAGGTTGTAGATGAAACGGGCCGAAGTGTAGCCCTCGGAGCGGTCTTTGGCTCCATCGTAGAGGATCACCGCCTCTTTGGCCCGGGCGATCCCCGACAGCATGAAAAAGGCAACCAGCAACAGAAAGACTCTTTGTCTCATGGAATGTTTCTCTTCTGAGTGGGGCACGGAATGGAAATCCCATTATAGCACACCGCTCCACCGTCCCGAAAGCACCATTGACAGCGGCTACCGAGGCCCCGTATAATTTTTTCATGAAAAAAAACGTGACCGTCATCTTCGGCACCCGTCCCGAATTGATCAAACTGGCCCCGGTGATCGACCGCCTGAGGCATTTTCCAGACGACTTTTCCCCGTTTCTGCTGGCCACCGCCCAGCATCGCCAGATGCTCGACCAGGTGCTGAAGCTGTTCGACCTCACCCCCGACCTGGACCTCGACCTGATGGTACGGGACCAGACCCTCGACGGCCTGAGCGCCCGGGTGATGACCGCCGTGTCCGACCTGTTTCGCCGCCAAAAAACCGATTTGGTGGTGGTGCAGGGCGACACCACCACCGCCATGGTGGCCGCCCTGGCGGCCTTCTACATGCGAATCCCGGTGGCCCACGTCGAGGCCGGGCTCCGTACCGGCGATATCTTCAACCCCTTTCCCGAAGAGGTCAACCGCAAGGTGATCGGCTCGCTGGCCGCCTTCCACTTCCCCCCCACCGCCCAGGCAGGCGAGGCGCTGGCAAGGGAAGGCGTCCCCGCAAAGCGGATCCTGGTCACCGGCAACACGGTGGTCGATGCTTTGCAGATGATCTCTCCCGCCCTCGACCAGGTCCCCCTGCCGCTGGAACTACCGCCGGGGCGGCGCTTCGTGCTGGTCACCGCCCATCGCCGGGAGAACTTTGGCGCCCCGATGGAGAACATCTGCCTGGCGATCCAGGACCTCGCCGCCGCCTTTCCCGAGGTCGACTGGGTCTACCCGGTCCACCCCAACCCCCAGGTGAGGGCCAAGACCGACGCCCTGCTGCGCAACCGTCCCCGGATCCACCTGCTCGAACCGTTGAACTACCTGGAGTTTTTGGCCATGATGAAGCGCTGCACCCTGGTTTTATCCGATTCGGGAGGGGTGCAGGAAGAGGCCCCGACCTTCGGCAAGCCGGTACTGGTGATGCGTCAGGTCACCGAACGCCCCGAGGGGGTGCAGGCCGGAGTGGCGCGCCTGGTCGGCACCGACCGCGAGGTGATCGTCGCCGAAGTCTCGCGGCTACTGGAAAACCCTGCCGCCATCGCGGCCATGGCCTGCGCCGGCAACCCCTACGGCGACGGCCGGGCCGCCGAGAGGATCTGCGACGCCCTGCGCCTGGACTGACCTTTTTGCGATGAGTAACCGCCCCCGGAGCGTTTTTTGCTTTATCCTGGCCGGGGCTTTCCTGGCCCTGCTATCCTGCTCGCTAGGGGCTGCAGCCGAGCCCCCAGAGCGCGGCCTGACTGTCCATTTCGATTTCTTCAACAGCGCACCCGAAGCGCAGGTGCTGCTGCAAAAATCGCTCGCCTTGGGGGTGAGCATTTTGAACGTAGTCCCCCCGCCCCACATCTGGGAGCACCCGCAAGACCTGGCCATCCTGCGGCAGATCTTTGCCTTCGCCTACCGCCACGGCCAGCGGGTGGTCCTCACCCGCATCGATGCCTCGGCCACCGCCAAAGAGAACTGGCTGCGGTCCAACTACCTGTACACCCACATCCTGAACCAGCCGGGACGGTTACCCGATGGCCGGGCCACCCCCCCGTTTTTCCTGGCCACCGTGGCCAACCCCGCCTACGAGCGCTGGATGGAGGAAGAGACCCGCTACTACAGCCGCGAGTTCGCCCAAGAACCAGCGCTGGCGGCCTTCAGTTGCGGCCTGCTCAACGAGCCGTTCGTCTCGCAGCGGGGCGGGCTGCTCTGCTTCGACGAGCAAACCCGCCGCTACGAGATCGGGCAGTACACCCCGTTCATGCGGGAATTCTGGGGGGGCTACCTGCGGCGTGCGTTCGGGGGCGATCTTTCGGCCATGAACTACTTTTTCGTGACCAGTTTTAGGGAATTCGCCGCCGTGCCCATGCCCCGAAGCGAGCACGATCCCGCCTTCGGTCGCCCCGACCGCGCCTACCGCAACTTCTGCCGGGCGCTGAACCACTGGGTGAGTCGCCAGATCACCGGTCTTGCCAAAATCTGGCGAAGCGGGGGGGGGAGAAACGTTCCGTTGGTTTTGCAGCTGTCGGGCTACGTCGAAGAGAAACTCCAACTCGGCTCCCCCACCCTGAGCGAGTTCGACCTGAACGGCTGGATCGCAAAAGTCGACATTCTCGGCCTCTCCCTCTACACCGACAGCGGGTACCCCGATCGGGGGCACCACTCGGTAGCGGCCATGACCGACCGGGCGGCGGCCATTGCCCGTACCGGCAAACCGGTGTGGGTGCTCGAGTGCGGAGTCGAGGACCGCGGCGCCCGGGCCGACCTCCGGGAGCTGGATTTCCTGGCGGGGCAGATTCGCCGCATCCCCCCCCGCGTGCTGGTCTACGAATTCACCCGGGAGGCGTACAACGAAACGGCCCCCTTTCGCGACGGCAAGCTGTTCGACCAGGCTGGGAGGTTCCGGCCAGCGGCGGCGAGAGCGGCCCTGCGGCTATGGCTGCGGGCCGGCGCCGGAAAAAAGATCAAGGCTCCCTGACGGGGGGGGGCCTTCGGGCCTACTTCTTGACGATCTCCACCCGGCGGTTTTTGGCTTTGCCGTCCTCGGTGCGGTTGTCGGCGACCGGCCGTTCCTGGCCCCAACCTGCGGTGGAGAGCCTGCCTGCGGCAATGCCCTTGGTCTTCAGGATACCGGCCACCGCAAGGGCGCGCTCTTCGGACAGCTTCTTGTTGCCGGCGGGGGTGCCCGTGTTGTCGGTATGGCCCTCCACGCTGATTTTCAGGGCGGGATTGTCTTTCAGGAGCTGATGGATCTGGTCGATGATCCCCAGCGAGTCTTCCTTGACCACCGCCTTGCCCGAATCGAAGTTGATGTAGAGGGCGATGAAGCCGTCGCGGTTGAGCGCGCCCAGCATGTCGCTTGCGGTCACCTGCTGCACCATGGCTTCCGCCTCGACGATGTAGATGTGATACTCCCCGTCACTCGGTTCCATCATCACCCAGATCTCGCGGTTGTTTTTGGAAATGACTGCGGTCAGGTAGTTGTAGGAACTGCCCGTCTCCCAGACTTCGTAGATCTTCGCCCCCAGTTTCTTGAAAGCGTTCTGGTAGTTGCGGAAGATCTGCAACGGCGAGGGGACCGTCGAGCCCTCGTTGATGACGTAGTAGAGGTAGGTCTTCTTGCCCTCGATTGATTTCTTGATCGTCTCCCCATCCTCGGGGTTTTTGCCGAGCTGGAACTCGACGGCGTCGAATTCCTTTTGCTCACACGCACTGAGGTGGAACTGGGGCATGCGGGTGACCACCGGATGGTCTTTGCACCCCTCCGCATCCTCGCTCTGGGCAAAAGCCAACCCCCCGGCGAGCAACAGGCAAGCCGCCCATGTGATCATTCTTTTCATGTGAACTCCTCTGTGGTCTTGCCGGCCCGAAAGCGGGACGGCCAAGCCTGGAGAGATTTTAAGGGAAAACCGGCGCCAGGTCAATTGCTCGCGGTTGACCCGATCGCCCCCCCAAGGTACAATCGGGGCATGCAACAACCCCTCTTCCACGGGACCACCGTGCTGTGCGTTCGCCGGCAAGGCCGGGTGGTGATCGGCGGCGACGGTCAGGTCACCTGGCAGAACACCGTACTCAAGCACGGCGCCCGCAAGCTCCGCCGCCTCTACCAGGGGCAGGTGCTGGCAGGCTTTGCCGGGGCCACCGCCGACGCGTTCTCGCTGTTCCAACTCTTCGAGGCCAAACTCGAGGAGTACAACGGCAACATCTCGCGGGCCGCGGTAGAGCTCACCCGCCAGTGGCGCACCGACAAGGTGCTGCACCGACTCGAAGCCATGCTGATCGTGGCCAACGCCGAAAAGTCCTACCTGCTCACCGGGACGGGCGACGTGGTCGAGCCCGACGAGGACGTGCTGGCCATCGGGTCGGGGGGTCCCTTTGCCCAGTCTGCGGCGCTGGCCCTGCTCCGCCACTCCGACCTCGACGCCCGGCAGATCGTCGAGCATTCGCTGGCGATTGCCGCCGAGATCTGCATTTACACCAACGATCGCTTCCAATACGAGGAAATCACGCCATGACCCCCGAGATCGCCCCTGCCGCCGATGATTTGACCCCGCCGCAGATCGTCACCGAGCTGGACCGCTACATCATCGGCCAGAACGCCGCCAAGAAATCGGTGGCCATCGCCCTGCGCAACCGCTTCCGTCGCCAGCGGCTGCCCCAGGAGATCGCCGACGACATCATCCCCAAGAACATCCTGATGATCGGCCCGACCGGCGTTGGCAAAACCGAGATCGCCCGCCGCCTGGCCAAGCTGACCCGCTCCCCCTTCCTGAAGGTGGAAGCCTCCAAATTCACCGAGGTCGGCTACGTGGGCCGGGACGTCGAGTCGATCGTCCGCGACCTGGTGCGTATCGCCATCGACCTGGTCAAAGGAGAGATGATCGGCGAAAACGCCGACAAGGCCAAACGCCTCGCCGAGGACCGCATGCTCGACATCCTGGTTCCGGCCAAACCCACCCGCGGCCCCGCCGCCGAGCTCGACCTCGAGCCCGACCGCTTCGCCGAATCGCGCGAAAAGATGCGCGCCCTGCTGCGTGCCGGCAAACTCGACGACCGGCCGGTCACTATCGAGGTCAAGGGCGGTCACGTCACCCCGTTTGAAATCTTCTCCTCCTCGGGGGTCGAGGAGATCGGCATCCAGCTGGGTGAGATGATGCCCGGCATGCTCGGCATGAACCGCCCCAAAAAACGGACCATGCCGGTGGTCGAGGCCATGGAAACGGTGCTCAAGGAAGAGCAGGGCAAACTCCTCGACATGGACCAGATATCCCGTATCGCCATCCAACGCACCGAGCAGATGGGCATCGTCTTTCTCGACGAGATCGACAAGATCGCCGGCCGCGAAGGCTCGGGACAGGGGCCGATGGTCTCCCGCGAAGGGGTGCAGCGCGACCTGCTGCCGATCATCGAGGGGACCACGGTCAACACCAAGTACGGCATGGTCAAGACCGACCACATCCTGTTCATCGGCGCCGGGGCGTTTCACGTCACCAAGCCCTCCGACCTGATCCCCGAACTGCAAGGGCGCTTCCCCATCCGGGTGGAACTCGAATCGCTCACCCAAAAAGACTTCATCCGCATCCTGGTCGAACCCCGTAACGCCCTGACTGCCCAGTACCAGGCGCTGCTAGGCACCGAAAACCTCGACGTCTCCTTTTCTTCCGATGCCGTCGAGGAGATCGCCCGCATGGCGGTCGAGCTCAACACCCAGTCGGAAAACATCGGCGCCCGCAGGCTCCATACCATCATGGAAAAGGTGATGGAAGAGATCTCTTTCGACGCCTCTAGTGTGGATCACGGCCAGGTGCGCATCGATCGCTCCTATGTCCAGGAAAAGGTCGCCGGCATCATCCAGAACGCCGACCTCAGCCGGTACATCTTATGAAAAGACATCCTGCGTCCGTTCTGCTCGCCTTCGCCCTGCTGGTCCTCCCGGTCGCCTGCGGCAAGAAAGGGCCGCTGCTGCTCGAACCCCCGCTGCTGCCCGCCCCGGTCGATCGCTTCCAGGTCCGCCAGTCGGGTACCGACGTGGTTTTGGAGTGGGATTTCCCCGAACGCTACACCGACGGCAAGACGGCGTTCGATCTCGCCCGGGTGGAATCGGTGACCGTGCTTCAGGCCGAAGGGCCCCTGCCCGCGGAGAAATTCGTCAAGAAGTCCCGCCGGGCCGGCAAGTTCACCCCGCTCCAGTGGATTCGGCGCGGAGAACGGGGGGCCTCGGTGCGCATCCCCCTCCCGCTTAAAGAGCTGGAGCAGGGGCGCTTCCTGTTCGCCGTCGAGTACCGCACTGGACGCCATCGTTCACCCTCCTCGCCGGTGTTGGAGTTGACCTCGGCGGTACCTGCGGCCCCGATCGCCGATCTGCGATCCTCCCGCGAACAGAAGACCGTCATCCTCCGCTGGCAGGCCCCCTCGCTCACCCAGGCCGGCGCCCCGTTGACCACGCGCATGGGCTACCGGGTCTACCGCCGGATCGTCACCCCCCAGCTCGACAGCGGCTACCTGGCCCTGAACGCCGAGCCGATCCTCGCCGAAGCCTACGAAGATAACGATACCGGTCAGAGCGGCAGATACGAATACCGGGTGGTCACGGTGGCCTCCCCCCGGGTGGAGAGCGCCTTTTCCAACCCCGCGGGCCAGGAGATCGTCGACACCTTCCCCCCTGAAGTGCCGACCAAACTGGTCAGTTTTCGTGGCCGGGGCGGAATCCTCGTTACCTGGGAACGGGTCCCCGATAGCGATTTCTCCCACTTCCGCCTCTACCGGCAAACCTGCCGGGGCGATCAGTTCGAACTGCTGGTCGACAAGCTCGAGGAAAACTCCTACCGCGACAACAAGGCGGAGAAGAACTGCCCCACCCGCTACTGCGTCTCGGCGGTGGACCGGCTGGGCAACGAGAGCGAGCCCTCGCCGGCGGTGGAAGAAACGCTGGAATGACCCCCCCCCGGTCCCGGGTGGCCCTGGTTTGCTGCCCCGACTATGGGCAGGACCAGGTCGATAGCGCTCTGCGCCGGGCGCTCGACTTGCTCGGCGGTCCTGCCGCGATTGCCCTCCCGGGTGAACGGATCGTCATCAAACCCAACCTGTTGGCCCCCGACCCGCCGGAGCGCTGCGTCTCCCCTCATCCGGCCGTCTTTTCGGCTCTGGGCCGGCTGCTGCTGGAAACGGGGGCCAAGGTCGAATACGGCGACTCCCCCCCCTTGGGCAAACCGCGGGCAGTGGCCGCCCGGGCGGGACTGGCGTCGATTGCGGACAGCCTGGGCATTGCCCTGGCCGATTTCGAGCAGGGCGAGCAGATCTCGTTTGCCGGCGGCCGGCTGGCCAAACAGCTGGTTCTCGCCAGGGGGGCTCTTGCCGCCGATGCGATCGTCAACCTGGCCAAATTCAAGACCCACGGCTTCACCCGCTTCACCGGGGCGGTGAAGAACCTGTTCGGCTGCGTCGTCGGGCTGCACAAGCCCGAGTACCACGTCAAGATGCCCGACATCCACCAGTTCTGCCGGGTGCTGGTCGACATCCAACTCTGTTTGAAACCCCGCCTCCACATACTGGACGGAGTGATGGCCATGGAGGGCAACGGCCCCCGTTCGGGCGATCCCCGCCCGCTCGGGGTCCTGCTGGTGGCCACCGACCCGGTGGCCCTCGATGCCGTCGCCTGCCGGCTGATCGACCTCGACCCCCTGTTCGTGCCAACTTCGCTGGCAGGCTCGGAGGGGGGGCTCGGGAACTGGCGGGAGAGCGAGATCGAAGTGCTCGGCGACGACCCGCGTGAGCTGGTCTGCCGGGATTTTGCCGTGGTCCGCCGGTCTGCCGAACGCCTCCCCTCGCGCCGCTCGTTTCCGCCGCAGCTCAAGCGCTGGCTCTCCCCCAGCCCCCGCATCGATCCCGCCCGCTGCACCGGCTGCGCCACCTGCGCCAGGGTCTGCCCGACCACGCCCAAGGCCATGCGCCGCCGCCAGGGAGAGAAGGTGCCCCGCTACGACTCGGTGCCCTGCATCCGCTGCTACTGCTGCCAGGAGACCTGCCCCGCCCGCGCCATCTCGGTGCGGGTCCCCCTGCTGGGGCGCCTCATCCGCCGCGGCTGACTGTCACGGTTTGGCCTCCAACCCCATAGACGCATCCCCGATCGTCAAGGCATTTTCACCTTTTTGAGTTTCACAAGATTTTCATATTTTGGTGATATCATGTATAAGCTGGAATATACGCGACAATCGGCATGGTTTTGGAGAGAGAGGGGAGCAGACACCAGAAGCCGGCGCAACCGGAATCGTCTGCTTGTCGTTTGATCAGGAGGGACGGATGAGATTCAGAAATTGGGTGGCGGTTTTGTCGGTGGCGGTGGCCGCCGGGTGGACTCTGGGAACGGGTAGCCTCAAGGCCGATGCCGCCAGGACGCCCGATCTCCGGCAAGGGGCCTCCCCTTCAGCCCAGGTACCGGCAACGCAAAACCCAGGTCTCCTCCAGTTCACTTCAGGCGGCCACGTGATGGCCTTCGACATCGGCAGCGTGCTCATGGCCGGGATAAATCACGTGGTCAAGATATCCTTCGTCGGCGCCAATTCGGTGCGACCGATCGGGGAAGGATTCACTTCTGGCGATAATCACAAAGCTCAGCCCCTTACGAAGGTGACTTATAAAAACCTTTGGGAAGGCATCGACTTGATCTACGAGAAGACTCCCGATGGAGTGATGAAGAGCACGTATCACCTCGCCCCCGGAGCCGACCCCAACAAGATCAGGCTCTCATTTAACGCTCCTGTCTCCATCGGCGCGCACGGCGAGTTGACCGTTTCCTACCCATCCGGAAACTATATCGAGGCCAAGCCGGTTTCCTGGCAGGAGAAGGAA
>CAZTNO010000018.1:4561-18797 GCA_964614865.1 uncultured Clostridia bacterium | reverse complement strand
ATCGCCCCGGCTCATCCAGCAGGCGGAGCTGGCAGCCGAATTCCCGCCGGTGGAGCGAAACGTCCGCGAGTGGTTCGTGCTCAGGGCCCTCGGCCATCAGGAATTCGTGGCCGGGGAGCGAATGGCCACCCTCATCCTCCAGCAGCGGCCCGCCGAAATCGACCCCCTGCTGCTCCAGGGGCGGATCCATACCGAAATTCTCCGTCCCCATTCCGGCCAGTTTCAGCGACTGCTCTTCAAAGAGCGCGAGCACGCCATCCCCGCTTCGCCCCTCAAAGAGGGTGTTTTCTTTGTCCCCCTTCCCGCCGGGCGCTTGGCGAACCTGGAGTTTGCCGATTTCGGGCACAGCCAGGTGACTCCGCACCTGGTTCATGTCGGGCCGGTGGGGCAGTCGCCCTTTGAAATCGGCGTGAGGATCGATGG
Source organism: uncultured Clostridia bacterium (assembly GCA_964614865.1). Lineage (GTDB taxonomy): Bacteria > Acidobacteriota > Aminicenantia > UBA2199 > UBA2199 > CAZTNO01. Next base: position 18,374 of record CAZTNO010000018.1, on the reverse strand, counting down.
CCTTCCCTGGCGCAAGATCCTCCTGGCCGGGCCCTGCGGCGAAACGATATTGACGCGCATCGCCCCTGGCAGGCATACCGTCCAAATCGACGGGCCCCAAGGGGTCCGCTTCTTTATCGATCGCACCACCGCCAGGGAGGGCCTTTCCCAGCTCTGGCCCGTGGTGGAAGCCGACCACCGGGAGATCCGCTTCAGAATCGACAAGCAACGGCCGCGGGAACTCCTGGTCCTGCGCATTTTCCGCACCCCCAAGGCGGGAGGGGAGACCCGGGTGGAAACCCGGGTCATGGCGCCAAAACGCGGATTGCTCCAGGCTTTTCCCGGGTGGACCTGGCTCCGGCAAGAACACCGGGTCGGCGGGCGGGATCCCGGTGAACTGCCGATTCTCGGCTTGCCCGGGGTGCGGGCCGATTCGGGAGAGCCCGTGTTTGTGGTGCTGGGAGAGGACCTGCCTGCCGGCCCGCTGGAAATCGTCGTCAAATTCGATCCGGCCCCCGGCTGTTTTTTGTCGGTTACCCGCTCTTTGACCGGGGATCAGGAAGATCGCGAATGGTGGGTTGAACAGGAGCAACGATGAGCGAAGTGGGCAGATTCGGGTTAGCCAGGAGAGCAATCCTGGCCGGTTGGTTGGCGATACTGCCGCAGACCGTGTTCGGCGAGCTCGAGCCGGACCTCACCAAGCTCTGGGCCGATGCCCGCCAGGGGGGAGTTTTCAAGGCTTTGGCCGAGGGGGAATTCGAGCGGCTCGGTACCATTCTGACCGCCGTCATCGCCGATCCGCAGAGTTGGCCGGTTCATCGGGAAGCGCTTTCTCAAGCGGGGTTCTCGCTGAGTGAGGGACTCCTGGGCAGCGAAAGGATCCTGATCGTGCGGGAAGTGGATCCCGCCCGCAGCGGACAGGGGCTCTTCCTGATCCGCCTCGATGCGGCGCAGCCTGTCTGCCTGGAAGCTCCCCACGGCGATTCCGACTTGATGACGGGGCAGATCGCCTTGCGGTTGTTCCGCGAACACCCGGTGCGGGCGGTCGCCCTGAACACCCTCCACCGCTCCCGGGGCGATTTGGCCCGCCACGACCGGACCGGCTTCCAGGCGTTCACCGTTGCTTTCGCCGTGGCCGTTCCTTTGGGGCAAATCGTTCAGTTGCACGGCTACGAGCGATCCGCAAGGAAAACCCCGAACGCCATTGGCAGCCACTCGATCGTGGCCGGCACCCTTTCCCGGGCAACGATCGAGTCGCTCGCGGCCCGTCTGGCGGAAGCGATCGGTGAAAAGGTGCTGGTTTCGCCCTGGCAGACCCGGGAGCTCCTCGGCTCGGTCAACGTCCAGCGGATGGCGCTGGAAGATCGCGACTTTGCGGGATTTGCCCACGTCGAGTTGTCGTTGGAATTGCGAACCCGGCTGAAGGCTTCCCCAAGGCTGCGATCGCGCTTCCTGCGCAGCCTGGTCGGGAGGAACCCGTGAGGCGAATTCTGGGCTGGCTGCTCGCCCCATTGGCCCTGACCGTGCTGGCGTTTCCCCAGCAGCTCGACCCGACGTTCCTGGCCCTGCGCCAACGGATCGACCCGCCGCTGCGATGGGACAATGTCGAGGGAGCCCCGGATTGGGTTGCCGGCCAATCCCCCCGCTACCGGGCAGAATCGGGGTGGCACTGGGTGACGCTTTCGCCGGGAGGGGAAACCGTGGTCCGCCTGGCCGCGGGTGGCACCCTGAGACTGGTCGGTTGGCAAGGCCCGTTGCGCCCCTCCGACGTGGAGATCTGGCTGTCGAGCGGCTCCCCCCTGTGGCTCGAGGAGCCTGCCGGGATCGCTGCTGGCTCCGCATCCCTGCTGGTTACCCCCCGATTTGCCGGGGAGACCCTGGTGCGGATCGTATGCCCCGCCGGCCGGAAAAAAGACCTGCCCCTGGCCCTGTTCATTTCGCGGCGGGAGGCGAGGCCTCTCGACCTTCCCGAGTTTGCCCTGCTGCCGGATCTGCCCGGTGCGACGGCCGTCCTGCGCTACGAAAACAGCCGGGGCGAAGAGTCGTATCACCTCTCCGGCGGCGATCACGATTTCGGGCTCGACGTTTCGGGCCCGGTTCTGCTCATGATCAAGGTCCGGTATCAATTCGGTCCCGACGATACCGACCCGCAGGGCAAAATGTGGCTGCGCTGCCGGATCGACGACCGTCCCGTTGAGCCGATCCAGCTCTCGTCCCGCCTGGAAGAACGGCCACCCTTGCGGGTAAACGGAGTCGTCCAAGCGGTGGGGGGGGCGGCCTACGCGTTCCTCTCCATCCCTGCGGGACCCCATCGCCTCGGGGTGCACGCCAACGCGCCCTTCTATTTCCGGGTGCTCGGTTTTCGTGGGAAAAAACCGGAGATCGATTCGCAGATCTCCGACTGGACCCGTGCCGAGAAGCGGGCCTTCTCGCTGGCCCGGGATCCCGGTCTGCGGGAGGGGGGGGTGGCGGCGGCGAGGGAGTTGCTGGAGCCTGCCCGTCAGGGGGGCGACCGTTGGCTGGAAAGCCTGGGGCGGGTTTTTCTGCGGGAGCAAACAGAGTACCGCAGTCTTTATCCCGAACACCTCTCCCGGGGATCCAGGAGTTTGCCGGCAGCGTTTGTCGTGCCGGCGATCGTCTCCCCAAACCCGGGAGAGGCGGAGGTGGCGGCCTCGCCCCGGTTCGCCGGCTTGGGGGCAGGCGGGGTGGTGAAGGGGGTGTTCTTCCGGTTGGACGCTGCCAGCACCGGCGACGGCCCCGAATTGCGTTTCACCTTGCCCGAGCACGCCACCGCGACCTGGATTCGGCTGGCGGTGCTCCAGGAGGGGGAGGTCGCCGATCGAACCCTTCGCGTTTGTTTCGATAACGGCCTCGAGCGTCGGGTTTTCCAGCAGAGGGTCTCCGATTTTCCGCTGCCGCCCGAAATGGTCGCAAACAAGGCTTTCATCGGCCCCTGGGCCGGGCTAGCGATGGATTCCCCCCTTCTCGCCGCCTCGGTGATCGAACTCGAAGTCCCCCCTACGGCCCGCACCCTGACCATCTCGTCTTTATCTCCGGCGGCCCGGTCGGTGGCGATCGCGGTGCAACAGCGGTTGAGCCTGCCCTGGCAGCTCCATGAAACGCAGTACCTGGATGCCCTTTCCCAACTTCGCCCCGACTTCCGGCAGCTGTTCGCAGCGCCACCGGCGCCCGCGGGTTCCCCCGAGGCCTCATTCCTGTGGACCGCCCTGCGGGCCCATGGCGACTTGTGCCGCCGCTTGCTGGAGTCCCTGAGCGCCCAGTTCGGCACCCGATCGGGAACGCCGCCGAATCGCTCGCTCCAATCCACCGGAGTGGCCGGAAGCGAGGAAGAGCGGCGACTGCTGGCCCGGGCTCGGCAGGCCGAAGCCGGAACCGAGTGGCACACCGCTCTCGAGGTCTGGAACGAACTCCTGTATTGCGGGGGATCCGCGGTGCGCCCGGACGCCTTGTTGGGGCGGGTACGCGCCCTGGAAGGGCTTCAGGAGGGGTTCCTCTCCCGCCAGCAACTCAAGGCCATCGTGCTCTGGGAGCCCGATCCCGCCCTGGTGGAACAGGCCGCCGACCGGTACCGCCAGCAGATATCCCGCAGCGAAGATCGCTTCGAAAGAGAGCTGGAGCTCGATGCCACGCTGGTTTTGCTCGATCCGAAAGTCGAACGCATCCACCGGCTTTGCGCAGGTTTGCTGGCCGCGGATCGCGCCGAACACGCCCTGCTGGTCGGCTTCCCCTTCTGCGTCCCCCCCCCCGAATCGGTCCTCATCGCGGCGCTGCACGAGCGGCGCTACCACCTGCTGCCCCGCCTCCTGGAGATGCTGCCGGAAGGCGAGCGCCACCTCTGGATCGGACTAAGATCGGCGAACGAAGGCGATTTTGACCAGGCCCGGAAGTCGCTTTTAAAGGCCGGATCTGCGGGCCAGGCCTGGTTGAAACACCTGGATGAGGGGCTGGCCATCAGCAAGGCGCTCGCCGCCCCTACCGGCGACCGGGCCGCGGTGGCCAGTTCCTGGCAGGAGTGGCCCCAGGGGAATCCGGGCCCCAGGGTATGGCGCGAGATCGATCGGGGGGCGATCGCCGGGGGCGGTTGGGATCTCTTTTATCACTCGCGGTCCAACACCTACAGCCACTTCGCCCGCGCCACCCGACAGCAGCCGTTTCAAGCCGAGATCACCGGTCTCCGGCGGTGGAAGATCCGGGTTTATCCCCATTTTCCCGTGGAGAAGCCCTTTTTGGCGCTGAACGACTGGGCGGAGGTCGAAATCGATGGTCAGGTCCGCAACCTGCCGATCACCCACAACCAACCCAACCCCGACCTCGGGCGGGTGGGAGCGGAAGCCTTCCAGCTGGGGGATAGAGAGGAGATGGTATTTTCCACGGGGCCGGGTCGACACCGGTTGCGGATCATCCCGGGGGCGACCCCGTTGGCCGTGCAACTCTTCGAAGAGCAACCGCTGATCTCGCTGCCGGTCCTGCCTTCGCCAGGCGCCGATGCTGCACGCATGCTTCTCGCTTCAGATTACGGGGGTTCCGTTCCCCATTCCCCCCCTCCCGGCGAAACGGTGCGTGACCAGATGGCCAGGTGGGTCCGCGAGGCAGAAGAGAACCCGCTGGAGTTTTCGGGCAAGGTGGGCCAGGCCGCATCCTACTACTTCCGCCACCGCGACCAGGCCGATCTCGAGCCGCTGTTCCAGCGGTTGCGGGCGGGGAGCGTCTGGTCGCCCCTGGGGGGCGCCGTAAAAAGCGCCGGCTTTTGGGTCACCCAGTCGGCCCCGATTCGACCGACCGTACCGCTGAGCCGCGCCCGCCAGGCCCTTCTGCCGCTCGCTTCCAGCGGAACCCGGCTGGAATCGGGTGAAAAACTGCGAGCGGCCTTCTATCTGCCGGTTGCCGCACGCGAACTGACCATCCAGGCGGTGCTCGAGGTGCCCGACTATCTCGATCCGATCCCGTGCCAGTTGCTGGCAACGCTCGATGGAAAGGGGGTCGGGGCGTTGGCCCTGGCGGAGGCCAATTCGTCGCAACAGACCTCGCTCCAGATTCCTGCCGGCAGGCACGTGCTCGAGATCGCCACCGATCGCCCGGTTCCCGGCCAAACCATCCGCGTGATCTTGCTCGAACGCGGCCCCGGAAAGGGGTGGCGCGAGGTGGCATTCGACCGCTCCCTGACTTTCGATGCCGCCGTTCCCGGCAGTCCCCTGGTCTTCCCGGTGGCGGGGCCCGCCTGGCTTCGCGTCGACAGGTACGACCAGAGTCGGGGCACCTTGCTTCACGAAGACCGCTTGATCGACGATCCGCGGGGCGAACTGCGAATCGAACCGGCCACCTCCGGGTACGGTTTTCGCGTGTTCCAACGGCTGTTCGCCCCCTTCGCACTTCGGGCAGCAGTCACCGACCCTCCCACCGAGCCGCGTCCCTGGGCCCATCCCGCCACCCGCCCCGTTGCCGGGCCTCCGGTGTTGCGCGACGCGTACCCGCTGGGAGGCCAGGAGGACGGAACCTGGTCGGTGTCGCTGGTTTCTCGCACCGATCATTTTTTGGAAGAAGAGGAAAGTGCAACCAGCCCTTTTTCCCATCGGCTGGATTTGTCGCTGGTGAAGAGAAAATACCTCGCGGCCAGGGGGCTCTACTGGCGCGGCGAATTGACGTTGCGCCCTCAGACCCATGGGCTGGGCTCGCTGCGTTTTTTTCTCCACCGACCGGCCCGCGAACGATCGCTCGCCTGGGATGTCGAGTCGTCGTGGTATTTGCAGGATTCCTCGGCGATCCCCGGAGGTCCGAGGGTGACTTCGGCCCTGTTTCTGGCGGGACGCATGACCTGGCGCCAGGTCATCGCCCGCGGGCTCACAAACCAGCCCGGGGTGAGACTCTTCCTGCGATTCCTCGCAGATCCCCTTCCCCTGGCCAGCGCCTGCGAGGAGTTGGACCTCGACGTCTACAGCCGGTACAAAACCGAACACCGATACGGGTTCACCCTCGAGGATCGACTGGTGCTAGCCACGACCCCCCGCAGCCGGCTGTGGATGGCGGCGTCATTGACCGCCAACGAATTCTGGGGTGAGCTTCGCCCCGATTCACTGCAATGGGAGGCGGGAGGGGACCTGCGGGTGGGCTGGCTGAACCTGTCGCTTGCCTACCGGTTGCGGCGCTACCTTAGCGATGACGATCGCAGCCATTCGTTTTCCCGCCACGTCGTGTCGGCCGGCTTTTCCTGGGATCACTGGCAGAAGAATCAGCAGCGTTGGGAATGGGGCGGAAGGTTCCACCACGACCTGAGCCGCAATGCGAGTTCGTTTGCCGTGTTTCTGGCGTGGCACGGAGGTCGCGGGCGGGGCTGGCGCGATTTCTCCCCGCGCGAAACCGTTTTTCGCGACGACCGGCAGCGCTTGCTGGAGCGGGCGGGAGCAACCAACAACAATGGCATGGGGGAGTAAGGAATGAATTTTGGCGCAATTCTGAGGGCCCATTTGACTCCGCTGGCCATGAAACTCCAGGGCAACTTACTGCAGGAGTTCGAAGAGGGTTTTGCGGAGTGGCAAGAGCGCCTGGAAGCCAAAGAAAAGGATACTCCGCTGATCCTCATCAACGATTATTTCGGTTTCCTGATCCGGCGGGAATTGCAGGCGCTCGACGGGTTGCTTGCCGACTTCACCGCCTTTGAGGCCAACTACAGCCGGACGTTGACCTGGACCGAAAAGACGCAACACCTGATGAACTATGCCCGGCAGCTGGGGAGCGGCCGCCGGGATCTCCGGCGGGACCGGTCCGCCCTGAAGCGCTGGTTTGGCTTCGACACCTTGCGGGAACGGTTCGCCAACCGCCGCTCTGAACGGGAAGCCCGGGTGATCTTTTGCCTGGATCGGCTGGCCGCCGCCATGAGGGTGCTGCCGAAGGATTACGACGAAACGCTCTTTGCTTCCCCCTTCGCATACTGGCAGCGACTCCAGGTCGAAGATCTGGTGCGCCAGGTGCTCGATCGGAAGGGGGACACCCATTTGCATGGGCCTGCCCTCCGTTTCCTTGCCAGCGCGGTGGGTCGGTTGGGCGAAGACGAGCGGCCGTCGGCGTTGAGCCAGGAACTGATCCAGTGGATATCCCGTGGCGCGGTCGATCCCGACCAACCGATCTGGGGGCAAGCCGAAGCGCTGGCCTTGCTGCGCAGTGTCGATCCCGCTTCGTTTTTCCAGGCGGCCGGGACCCGCTTGGCCAGACACAGCCTCGATCAGGACGTGTTTGTCCGGAAAAAATGCCTGATGGCCATCCGCTCCAGCCGAAACCCGGGCAGCGAATCCTCCCGACTGATCCGCCAGGCCCTGGGCGATCCGTCTCCCTTTGTGCGTCTGGAAGCCGGACGTTCGCTGGCCATCCTGCCCGATGCCGAGCGATGGCAGCTGGCCGAACCCCTGGCCCGCCAGGATCCGTCGGTCCAGGTCCGGGGCGGAATGGTTCACGAATGCCTGACCTGGCTGTCGGAATCCCCGCCCACGTTCTTGGAGGGGGTGACGCGGCTGGTGGCGCTGGTCCTCGAGAAGGAAGAGCATCCGTTCGTCTTGCGCGTGGGGCTGAAGGTGGTGGAGGAGGGGATCACCGTGCTGTCCGACCGGTGCCCCGAGGCCATTCCCGCCTGGATCGACGCTTTTCGCAGGCCCTTGACCGAGATGCAAACGCGGTCTCCGCTGCTGGTGGTGCGTCGCCAAGCGGCCTCGGCCCGGCTGGTCCTCTGGTGCCACGGCGATCGGGCGGCGGCAAGCCTTCTCGACAAGTTAGGGCAGCGGGTGGCCGCCTTAAAGCCGGGAGAAACGGCGACCTGGGAGGTAGCGGCGGAAAGCGGCGGGTTCGATGACACCTTGGGCCGGGTCATGGCCCTGCTGGCGCAGGCGGATTACGGATTGCAATGGCGCCGGGTCGGAAACCGGGTCGAATGCGTTCGCGGCGAGGCCTTCCGCTTCAAATGGTGGCGCTGGCTGCACGAGATTCGCCATCCATCTCCCGACAAGCGCCAGGCATTCTCCCATACCCGGGGGCGGCATTTCACCCTGCCGCTGCGGGCCCCGTCCCGCATCTTGACCGAGCTAACTCCCACCAAGGTCCCCGGTGAGCCGCTGGTGATCGCCGACGAAGGGGGGGGGCGGCCCTTCCTGCCATTGGTTGACGATTTCCTGGCCTCGTTGCGGCAGCCTGGCCGAATCGGCGTCTCGCTCTTCACCGCCGAAGGGCGGACGCAAATCCTCCCCCCCAGAGGATGGCACCGCGTTCGGGCGTGGCTGGCCCTGACCTGGACCTACTCTCGCCATGCCGAACGGCGCAATTGGACCGGGCAAGAGACCAGCTCCTCGCAATCGTACCTGGAGGCCATGACCCGGCTGGGCTTCCAGGTGAATTTCGCCCCTCACGATCTGGAGCCGGCGGGCGGGGTGGTCCGCGACCCGTCGGTGGTCCGTTTCTTTCCGTCGTTGGCTTTTTATCCCCTTTTACCGGACCTGTTGCAGCGCATGAAAGAGTATTTCCTTTCGATCTACGAAAACTCGCTGTTTGAACTCGTGGTATTCACCACCGTGGTCTGCCTGTTTTTCTTCGGGCGCCACATCTATCTGAACTCGCGCCAGAAACGGCGCCGCCAGCAGATCCCGCTGGTGATTGGCGGCTGGGGGACGCGGGGCAAATCGGGCACCGAACGGCTCAAGGCGGCATTGCTCAATGCGGCCGGATTCAGCGTGGTATGCAAGACCACCGGTTCGGACGCCACCTTCCTGTTTTCCCGGGCCCACGGCCGGCTGGAGGAAATTCCCGTCTTCCGGCCCTACGACAAGGCCACCATCTGGGAGCAGCACGACCTGACCGAGTTGACCCAAAAACTCGGTGCCGACGCCTTCCTCTGGGAGTGCATGGCGCTCCAGCCTTCCTACGTGCACATCCTGCAGCAGTGCTGGATGCGCGACGATCTCTCGACGATCACCAACGCCTACCCCGATCATGAAGACGTGATGGGGCCTGCCGGAATCGACGTGCCCGAGGTGATGACCCGCTTCATTCCGCCCAAAGCCACCCTGTTGACCGCCGAAGAGCAGATGGCCCCCATCCTGGCTCACGGGGCCCGCCTTGCCGGCTCGCGATTCCTCGCGGTGGGGTGGCTGGAAGCCGGTCTTTTGACTTCCGACGTCATGAATCTCTTTCCCTATCAAGAGCACCCCAGCAATGTCGCCCTGGTCGTCGCCCTGGCGAGAGAACTCGGCCTGGACGACGATTTCGCCCTTCAGGCCATGGCCGAGCGGGTGGTGCCCGAAATCGGCAACCTCAAGGTTTTTCCCGATGCGCCGCTACGGGGGCGCCGGCTTCAGTTCATCAACGGGATGGCCGCCAACGAACGGGTCGGATGTCTCAGTAACTGGGAGCGGGTGGGCCTAGCCAGTCAGGATTACCGGGAAGAGCCCGGCGTGTACGTCTCCACCGTGGTCAACAACCGGGCCGACCGCATTGCCCGCTCCAGGGTTTTTGCCGACATCCTGGTCAGGGACCTGGACGCCGATTGCCATTTCCTGATCGGCACCAACCTCACCGGCCTGCTGGGCTACATCCGCGAGTCCTGGGATGAGCACATGGGGACGCTTAAGCTTTGGCCCTCTCCGCAGACCACCAACGACTCCGCCCGCAATCTGCTGGAGCGGATGATGAAACGGTTCCGCCTGCCCACCGACGAAAATCATGTGCGGGGAAGGGGAAAGGCCATGCTGGCCGGGTATCGGTCAGGGATCCCGCAAACGGTTTATGAGAACCTTTTGGCTTGCCAGGGCGATCCCGACGCTTTGTTGGCGGCCCTCAAACAAGCGGGGGTCGAGCCAGGGGATTCGGAGGCGATGGCGTCTCACTTGGGCGATCAGTGGCAGGTTTGCCAAAAATACGGGGAGCTGACCCGCGAGATCGAAACCGCGGGTTCGGGCCAGAGGAACTCCATTCAGGAACGATTCCAGCACTTTCTGTGGCAACGCTTCGAGAAGAAACTGGTGGTGGTCTGGGACCCCCACGCCACCGGGACGGCCATCGTGAACGCTATCTGCGACCAGACTCCTCCGGGCCTGCTGAACCGCGTCATGGGCATTCAGAACATCAAGCAGACCGGCATGGATTTCGTGACCAGCTGGCAGAACTGGGATCTCGTTTACCGGGCCAGCCAGATGTTGACGAGCAGTTCCGCTGGCGTTTTCGAGGAAGGATTGGCCAGTTTGGAGACGCTGTGGAACTATCCCCTGCAGAGCCGCGAGTTCTTCGCCGAAGCCTTGAATCGGGCCCGCAGTTCGCCGCTGGCCCAAAACGAGCGCGTGCAAGCCAAGCTCTTCATCATCGCCGGGCAGGCGGAAGCCGCCTTTGCCAGGCTCACCGAGCAACTGGGCCGAAAAGGCGAGCCGGCCCAGCCGGGCTGGATCCGGAGAGCCCTCCAGGTGCTGGAGCAGTTCATGGACATCGGCGATGCGGTGCGGCGGAAAAAGAAGGCCAAACAGATCTACCGCGACCTCGTCAGCGAACGGATCTCGGTGTCCCGCGCCGCCCAGGAGCTCCATCGGCTTGGCAAGCGGCAGAAGGGCGGATGGCTGTCGGCAAAAAGCGTGCCTTGAAATGACAATAGTGAAAGTAGACTTTAATAAAATACATAATATAACACACCTGTCCAAAACAGATCGTGATTTTCCTTGAAACCATTATCAATAAGGATTTTCTTGTTTTTTATTGACAATAGACCTGATATGAGGAGCCAAGGAGAACTCCCCCCTAACCCCCCTCACATGAGGGGGGTGGCTGTAGCCGGGGGGAGTAGAATCGGCTTTTGTGGTCAATTTGGTTTAAAGGGACCGTAGGAGAGCAATGAACTCAGTTTTCTTGGAACTCGCTTTTTTTCTTTCTCGAATTATTTTGGACAGGTATGCTGCCGCAACCAAAAACGGAAGAGCTTCCCGGGATGGCTTTCGGGTCCCGGTTCTCATCGGTTGCTTTTCCTCGCCGATCGGGCTATATAGAACGAGCAACGAGGAGGAATCCGAATGGACCTGAAAACCGTGTTTAGCGAAGGAAAAAAGGAATACCGGCGGCGCCGCATGCTGAGCAAGGACAATTCCGTCCTGCGGGCCAAAAAGGCCGCCCTGGCCACCCGATTCATCGCGCTGGGCGAAAAGGGGTGGGGGCAGGGCGCGGAGAACTGTCCTCCCGGAGAATTGCGCGAGGCCCTCATCACGGTCCAGCGGCAACGCGATGAATTGAACCAGAAAACCGCCGAACTCGATCGCCAGCGTCAGCTGGCCGAGGAGAAGAAGAAGGGGGAGATCGAGCGCTTTACGCAGGGGCGTCAGGAAACCGAAGCCAAAAAAAAGCAGGTCGACGAGGCGCTGAACAAGGAGAAGGGGGAACAGAAGACCGTGCTGGGGGAGATCTCCCGCCTCGAAAACCGGCTGGGGCAAATCGCCCGGGAACGGGAGCAGTTGCAGAAGAAGATCGCCGACCTGACCGTGCCCGCTTCGGAGAAGGCCGGCCTGAACAGCCGCCTCGATGCCCTGGCCCCCGAGGAATCGGGCTTGCGGGAGTCGAAGCGCGGTCAGGAGGGGCAACGCTCGTTGCTGGAGGAACGGATCCGGCCAAAACAAGCGGAATCGGACGACTTGCAGCGGCAGATCAACGATATCCTGGCCAAACAAAAAGAGAGGGTCGGGGAAATCGACCGCGAGCTGGCGGGCTATCGCAAAGAGCTGGACCTCTGTGCCACCCAATCGAAAGAGGCGGGCAAAATCCAGCAACAGCAATTTCAACAGTTCGGCGAGGTTTTGGCCAAAAAGGATCGGGCCCCGGCCGGATTGGAAAATGAATGGTCCGCGGTGCGGGCCAGCGAGGGGGAGGTCGCCGCCGTGAACGCCGACATCGCCGCCCTCGACGGGCAGAAAAACGAGGCCTCCAGCGGCGCCTACCGCAAGATGCTGGCGATTCTCATCGGCGGGGCGCTGCTAATCGTCGCCCTGGTGGTGATTTTGGTGGTGGTCCTCTCGCCGCGCAAGAAAACCCCGCTCGAGCAACTCGGCGAGCAGCTGGGCCAGTCGGCGGCGCAACAGGGGCAGGCGCTGGGAGCTGCCGTGAAGCAGCTTCAGTCCGGGCTTGCTTCCGGGGCCAAACGGGGGGAGCCGGCGTCTGGTGCGGGCGGCGAGGTGGCCTCGCAGGAGTTCTTGTCCCGGGTGTTGATTCCGGTCGACTCCTGGGAGAAGGACGAGCCGATCTACAGCCGCTTGAATCTCTCCGGCATCGATACCGCCAGTTTGCGCACCACCTACCGCCAGGGAGGGGAACGGTCGGTCAAGGCAGAAATCACCGACACCCACGCGGTGGCCGTGATGCTGGCTCCGGTGCGGACCTTGTTGCAACTGAAGATGACCGTCGACGACGAGCGGGTATTCCAACGGGTGTCCGAGATCGGCGGCATGCCGGTGGTGGAGAGCCTCGACAAGGCGACCCGAACGGCCCGCCTGGTTTTGCTGGTCAAGGATCGTTATCTGGTCAACCTGGAGAGCCAAAACGAACCGGGGGTGAACCTGTTGAAAGAGTTCTTGCCCCATCTCGGCCTGGGAAAATTGTGACCCGCGGACCGGGCAAAGACCCTATCGAAGCGTCCCGCTGAGGGGCGAGGAGGAGCAGCATGCAGTGGAAAGGACGAAGGCAGAGCGAGAACGTGGAAGACCGGCGCGGCACGCCGGGCCGCAAGGCCGCCGTGGGCGGTGGTCTGGGCGCGATCGCGGTGGCGTTGATCATCATGTTTCTGGGCGGTGACAAGGAAGCGGTGCAGCGGGTGCTGACCCAGCCGCCCCCTTCCGGGTCGCAGGAAGCCCGCCCCCTGAGCGCCGAAGAGAAGGAGATGGGGGAGTTTGTGGCGGTGGTTTTGGCCGAGACCGAGAGCGTCTGGGGCGAGATCTTTCGCCAGGAAGGACTCGAGTACCGCCAGCCGAAGCTCGTCCTGTTCAGCGGAGCGGTCGATTCGGCCTGCGGCTTCGCCCAGGCGGCCACCGGTCCGTTCTACTGCCCGGGAGACGAGAAGGTGTACATCGACCTCGATTTCTTCCAGGAGATGCAGCGGCGCCTGAACGCGCCCGGCGACTTCGCCCAGGCCTACGTGATCGCCCATGAGATCGGGCATCACGTGCAGACCTTGCTCGGCACCATGGAGAAGATCGATGCCCAGCGCGGCCGTCTCGACGAGGTCGAGATGAACAAGCTGTCGGTGCGGCTCGAACTGCAAGCCGACTTTTTGGCCGGGCTGTGGGCGCACTATGCGCAGCGGGAGAAGCTGCTCGAGCAGGGCGACATTGAGGAGGGGATCAATGCTGCAGGAGCCGTCGGCGACGACCGTATCATGCAGTCGCAGATGGGCCGGGTGGTGCCCGATGCCTTCACCCACGGCACCTCGAAACAGCGCGTGAACTGGTTCATGAAGGGGTTCAAGACCGGCGATCTCTCCCAGGGAGACACCTTTTCCGTCCGCGAGCTCTGACCGGTTCAGTCTCAGCATTGCTAATGGGTGTCCCTAATGATTTTGCTCAAAAGCGAATTTGCTAGCGAGTAAATTTGACAAAGGGTTAAAAAACTCGCATAATCGGGGCATGAACAGATACCTTCACGACCAGGTGGTCCGCGACCTGAAGCGAAAGATGGTTTTTCTGGGAGGGCCGCGTCAGGTTGGCAAAACCACCTTGGCTTTGCAGGTGGCGGGAAACCGCGAGGGCTACCTGAACTGGGATTTCGACGAGCACCGCGAGGCGATCCTGAAACGGGAGTTTCCCCCGACCCCCCTGCT
>CAZTNO010000018.1:0-4551 GCA_964614865.1 uncultured Clostridia bacterium | reverse complement strand
GAAGAATTTCTGCAAGAGCGCCGGGGCAGGCGCCTGGTTCTGGACGAGATCCACAAGTACCGGTCGTGGCGGAACTTCCTCAAGGGGTTGTTCGACCAGCGGCGGGACGAATTGCAGATCCTGGTCACCGGGAGCGCCCGGCTCGACTTCTACCGTTTCGGGGGCGATTCGCTGCAAGGTCGGTATCACTACCTGCGGCTTCATCCGCTGTCGGTGGCTGAACTCGGCATCACGACCCAGGAAGGCTTGAAAACCCTGCTCGAGCTGGGCGGTTTTCCCGAGCCGTTCCTGTCGTCATCCCAGGTGGAGGCCCGCCGGTGGTCGCGGGAGTACCGGAGCCGCCTTCTGCGGGACGACCTCACCTCGCTGGAGCGCATCCAAGACCTGAGCAAGCTCGAGTTGTTGGTGTTGCGGTTGCCCGAGCTGGTAGGCAGCCCCTTGTCGATCAACGCACTCAGAGAGGACCTCGCCCTGAGCCACAAGACCCTGAGCCGCTGGCTCGACATCCTGGAACGGATGTACGCCCTGTTCCGCCTGGCTCCGTTCGGTGCCCCTCGACTGCGGGCGGTGAAGAAGGAGCGAAAGCACTATCAGGTCGACTGGACCCTGGTTCCGGAAAAGGGAAAACGGTTCGAAAACCTGGTGGCCGCAGCCTTGCTCAAGTGGGTTCACTTCCTCGAGGATACCCAGGGACGGGACGTCGAACTGCGCTATTTCCGCGACGTCGACGGAAGGGAGGTCGATTTCGTGCTGCTCGAGGAGGGGAAACCGACCCACTTCATCGAGGCAAAGTGGGCCGACGATGAGGTCAGCCGGCCCCTGCTCTACTTGAAGCAGCGCTTCCCCGAGGCGATCGCCTGGCAGATCCATGCCGCTGGCCAGAAGGATTACAGGACACCGCAGGGGGTGCGGGTCGCGCCAGCACATCTCTTCCTGAAGGATCTGGTCTGAGGCACAGTTATTAGAGTTGGACTTTTTTTTTTGGAAACTCGGTGATAAGCTGAAAAGATGAGGCGTGACGGGGACGGTTCTTGATTTCTTGATTTCTCTGGGGCACCGAGTCTGAATGAGAGCCAACCGCTAGACATACGAAGGGGCTTTTCTCCATTGTATGAATCGCGGGGCTGGGGGGGGACAGCCCATCTAGCGGACTCAGTCGGGTAATAAGGGGCTCTCACTCTGGCCTGCTGATTCATGGACATCCAACGTTCATCGGGCCCAATTCCCAAGGAACTGAAGGAAGCAATCTTGATGGTCAGAAAGACCCAGAAATCAAGAAATCAAGAACCGTCCCCCAGGCCACAAGACCGGAGATCTCTCCCAGGGAGACACCTTTTCCGTCCGCGAGCTCTGACCGGTTCAGTCTCAGCATTGCTAATGGGTGTCCCTAATGATTTTGCTCAAAAGCGAATTTGCTAGCGAGTAAATTTGACAAAGGGTTAAAAAACTCGGGGAAACGGGGCCGCCCATTAAGAAGTGCCGAGTCAAGGTCGCCTTGCCGAACCCCCCCGGGTTGTGGTACATTGAACTGCTCATGAACAAGCGACTGGTAGCCATTTCCAAGGGGATCGCGGTCGGCGGATTCTACTTCCTGGTCTTCGTCGCCTCGGTGTTCCTGACCATGACCCTGCTGATCAAGGGGGAGGAGGTCGAGGTCCCCAATTTCACCGGCAAACCCCTGGCCGAGGTCTACCAACTGGCCGCCAAGCAGGGGCTGGTGCTGCGCAAGGAGCCGGCTCCGAATGCCGCCGGGATTCCTCCCTTCACCGTGGTCGGCCAGTATCCGGTGGCCGGCTCGCGGATCAAGGAAAAGACTCCGGTGAAGATCTACGTGGTGACCGAGGTGAACATGACCCGGGTCCCCGACTTCACCGGCGAATCGCTCAAAAACTGCGAGGGGATGCTTGCCACCGCGCGCCTGCGCAAGGGGGCGGTCGCCGCCATGTTCTTTGCTGCTGCTGCCGATGGCACGGTGATCGCCCAGTCGCCCGCCTCGGGCGAGTTGGCTGGGGAGGCATCGGGGGTCGACCTTCTCGTCTCCCGGGGCCCCGATCGCCCCTCCTACCTGATGCCCGACCTGATCGGCAAGGAGGCGGCCCGGGTGGTCCCCGCCCTGGAAACCTACGGCTTTGCCGTGGGCCACATCGAGGAGATCTCCTACTTCGGCTTGCGCCCCGGGGTGATCCTCAAGCAGTTCCCCCTGCCCGGGGGAGAGGTGGGGCTCCGCAACCAGATCACCTTGCAGGTCAGCAAGTGAGCTTTCTCTGCCCCTCGATCCTCTCGACCCGCTTCTTCGACCTGGAATCCCGCCTGCAGCAGATGGTCGCCTGCGCGATCGACCAACTTCACCTCGACGTGATGGACGGTCACTTCGTCGAGGCCATCTCTTTTGGCCCCTCGCTCTGCCGGGCCATCAAGGAGCGCTTTCCGGTGGCGGTCGATGCCCACCTGATGGTCGACAACCCCGACCGGCAGATCCCGCAGTTCATCGCCGCCGGGGCCGACGCGATTTCGATCCATGCCGAGTGGTCCGGGGATATCGCCGCCGCCCTGGAACAGATCCGCGCCGTCGGCCTGCGGGCAGGTCTTGTGGTCAATCCCGCGACCCCGCTGGAACCGTTGTTCCTCCACCTCGACCGTCTCGATTATGCCTTGGTGATGAGTGTTGTACCGGGCCGCGGCGGGCAGGCCTTCCTGCCCGGATCCACCGAAAAGGTGGCGGCCCTGCGCGGCGAGATCGACCGCCGCCGCTTGCCGTGCACCATCGGCGTCGACGGCGGCATCCAGTTGCCCCAGGTCGGAGCCTTGCGCCGCGCCGGAGCCGACTGGCTGGTGGTCGGCACCTACCTCTACGGCGCCGCCGATCTGCCCGGCCTGGTTAGGCAAATCACCCACGAATGGAGTTCAATATGAAACGTTTGGCACTGATCGTCCTGTTGGCCCTGACCCTGCTCCCCGTCGGCTGTGGCGGCAAGAAGAAAGCCGCGCTGGAGCCGGTCGAGCGGGGTTCCGACAAGCAGATGTACGAAAACGCCGTGGCCAGGCTGCGCCGCGATCCCGACAAGGCGCGGCTGGTTTTCAAAGAGATCGTCCAGCTCTTCCCCGACAGCATCTACGCCGCCAAGGCCAAACTGGGCATCGCCGATTCCTACTTCCGTTCCCGCGACGACTCCTCGCTGCTGATCGCGGCCACCGAGTATCAGGATTACGTCAACCTCTTTCCCTATTCCCCCGACGCCGTCTACGCCAAGTACCAGATCGGAATGTGCTACTTCAAGCAGATGCGCAAGCCGGGCCGGGACCAGACCAACACCTTCGCCGCCATCCGCGGGTTCGAGGGGGTCGTGCAGCAGTACCCCGGTACTCCCGAGGCCGAGGAAGCCAAGAAGCGCGTGGCCGAGGCCCGCTTCAACCTGGCCACCCACTTCTACCGTATCGGCTACTACAACTTCCGGATGGGGGCCGCCGAGGGGGCCGTGGCCCGGTTCAAACAGGTGATCGACGAGTATCCCGAGTTTCCGGCGATGGACCGCCTCTTCTACTACACCGGCCGGAGTTACCTGGCCATGGAGGATTTCGACTCGGCGCGTTCCTTTTTCCAGCGGGTGATTTCCACTTTTCCCAACTCCAAACACGCCAAAAAATCGGGCAAGCTGCTCAAAAGCATCGAGCGCCGGCAAAAAAGCGCCCCCCCCGCGCCGGTGCCCCCGCCGCCGCCGGTGTCCTGAGTTCGCTCAATCGGGCCAGGGGTGATCGGGAGAGAACCCAAGGGGGAGGAAGGGCCCGAACTCCTCGGGTGAATACGAGATCGACAGCGGGCGATGTTGCCGGGGATGCTCGAAGCGGTAGGCCACGCAGGAAAGCATGATGTGGGGCGTTCCCGGGCCGGTGTCGCCCACGATCGGCGCCAAAAACTGCCGGAAGTGCTCGCGGATCTGGTGGGTGCGCCCCGTTTCGGGGCGGGCCAGAAAGGCGAACTGCCCCCCCCTTTCGCCCAGAAAGCGCACCCGCGTCCTCGCTTCCCGGCGACGCTCCCGCCATTCGATCTCCCCCTCCAGCAGGTAGCGCTCCTTCACCCCGGCGAAAGGTCGGGTCAACGCCAGGTAGGTCTTCTCGATCTGTCTCCCGCTGAACAGGGCCGACAGCTGTCTGGCCAGCAGGGGATTGCGGGCGAACAGCACCAGCCCCGACACCGGGCGGTCGAGGCGGTTGATCAGGTACAGCGAATCGTTTTCCCCATTTTCCCGGAGCCACTGAGCCACCCCGGCGCCGAGGCAGTCGAGGTCGGAATAGGGGGTGGGCTGGACCGGCACTCCGGCCTCCTTGATCACCGCCAGCAAGTCCGGGTCCTGGTATCGGAGGTGGTGGGCCTGGATCCGGCAAGGGCGTGCCGGAAAACGCGAGACGAACACCTTGATCAGCGTGGCGCCGACACGGCTACCGCTGTCCCGCAGCCGTTGCCGCCGCTGCCAGTCCCACACTGCTCCCTGGCCGATCAGGGTGGCGATGGTGGCGGCGGGGAGCTTCAGGTGGCGGACGAGCAGGTCGACC
>CAZTNO010000017.1:0-19540 GCA_964614865.1 uncultured Clostridia bacterium | reverse complement strand
AATCAAGAAATATCGCTCTACCCCCTTGACTCGGCACTTCTAATGGGCGTCCCTTATATTTGCCCTTGACAGCGGGTGGAGGGGGTGGTATAAATTCGACCGAAATACTCGAATGGTCGAAAGGACTAATCATGGACAAAGAAGACAAGATCCGGGAATCGATCCTCGAAGCGGCCGAAACGCTCTTCCAACGCTGGGGAATCCACAAGACCACCATGGAAGACATCGCCCGCGAGGCCGGCAAGGGCAAGAGCTCGATCTACTACTACTTCAAGAGCAAGGAGGCGATGCTCGAGGCCGTGGCCATGCGGCAGGCCGAGCGCATCACCCTCGCCGTGCAAAAAGAGGTGGCCGCGAAAACCACCGCCCGCGAGCAGCTGCTGGCCTACGTCACCACCTCGTTTCGTGAAACCCGGCAGGCCGTCACCCTGTTTGCCATCGCCCGCGGGGAGATCCGGGCCAACCAGCAGCTGATCCGCGGGGTGGTCGACCAGTACTACGCCCGCCACGCCGAGTTCGTCGGCAAGATCCTGCGTGCCGGGATCGAACGGCACGAGTTTCACAGCATCGGGATCGGGGACCTGCCGGCGGCGACGAGGGCCATCGTCACCGTCGTGCGCAGCCTGATCCTGGACCTGTTCATCGCCAGCGACGACACCGCGAGCATCGACCTGATCATCGAGTTGCTGTCGGGGGGGCTATGATGTCGTCCGATCATTTCCACGAAAAATCGTTCCGTCGCCCGGTCAGGAGGATCTCATGAATTCCACGGCTACCAGAACCTGCGGTGCCCTGCTCGCCCTGGCGGGCATCGCGATCTTGCCGGCTTGTCATCGCCAGGCCGAGGCCCCGGTGGCCGGCCCGGTGCGGGTGGTCGCTGTGGCCGTTGCTGCCGCCGATACCGGGCGGGAGTTCGCCTACAGCGGCACCATCGTCGCGTCGGAGACCCTGCCCCAGAGCTTTGCCGTCACCGGCACTGCAACCCGGGTCGCGGTGAACGAGGGCGACGTGGTGGCCAAAGGCCAGGTGCTGGCCGAGATCGACGACACGACCTACCGCCGCACCCTGGAGATGTCCCGGGCAACGGAAAAGCAGGCCGAAGACGCCTACGCCCGTCTGTCCAAAATGTACCGGAACGGCAATTTGGCCGAGATCAAGTACATCGAGGTCGAGACGGGGCTTTACAAGGCCCGGGCGGCGGCGGCCATCGCCGGCAAGAACCTCGATGATTGCCGGTTGCGGGCCAGCGCCTCGGGGTACGTCGGCAAACGCGCGATCGAGCCGGGTATGGTGGTGGTGCCCCACGTCGACCAGATCACCATCGTGCGCATCGACCCGGTTTACGCCAGCATCCCGGTGCCCGAAAACGACGTGGCCCGGCTGCGCAAAGGCGACCCGGCCATGGTCCGCATCGGCGCCCTCGATAACACAGCATTCGCGGGCACCGTCGAAGACATTGGCGTCATGGCCGATCCCCTGGCCCACTCTTACACGGCCCGGATCGTTATTGCCAATTCCCGGCGACTCATCCGGCCGGGGATGGTCTGCACCGCCACCCTTCGCGGCCAAGAGAAAAGCCGCGGGCTGGTCATCCCCAACCGGGCCGTACTGGTCGATGAAAACGGTCGAAACTACGTCTACTCGCTGGATCGCCAGCGGTCCAGGGCCTCGGTGCGGACCATCCAGCTCGGCGAACTCCTTGAAAACGGTATCCGCGTCGTCGCGGGGCTCAGCGAGAACGACCTGGTCGTCGTTTCGGGCCAGCACAAACTGGTCGACGGCGCGGCTGTCCAGGTAATCGAGCCCTAGCGCGGGGCCCTTCGAGATCATCATGAAAGAAAACCAGGAAACGAAAAACCAACTGATCGACGTCCTGTTGCGGTACTGGCAGCCGATCGTCCTGCTGGTGGTGATCCTGATCGGCGCCGGCCTGGTCGCCCTGGTCAAGATGCCCCGTGACGAGTACCCCGAGATCAAGGTCCGTCAGGGGGTGATCGTCGGCGTCTATCCGGGAGCCTCGTCGGCGCGGGTGGAAACCGAATTGACCGACCGGGTGGAGCAGTACCTGTTCCAGTACAAGTCGGTGCGACGGGCCAAAACCCACTCGGTTTCACGCGAAAACGTGATGGTGGTCTATGTCGAAGTCGCCGAAAACGAACGCGATCCCGACGGCTTCTGGTTGAAACTGCGCCACGGTCTGAACGAACTCAAGAGCACGCTGCCGGCGGGGGTGCTCTCGCTGACCGCCGACAACGACTTTGGCAACACCTCGGCCCTGCTGCTCTCCTTGCGCTCCGATGGCAAAACCTACCGTGAACTCGAAGATCGTCTGAAGCGGCTCGAAAGCGAGCTTCGCCGGGTCCCCTCGGTCTCCCGGGTGAAACGTTTCGGCACCCGGCAGGACGGGATCTCGGTGTATCTCGACAACGCCCGCCTGGCCCGCTACGCGATTCGCCCCCTCTCGGTGCTGGCCTCGATCGTGCCGCGAAACACCGTCGGCTACGCAGGGGAACTCGATGACGGGGAACTCGTCAGGCCGCTTCACTTGCCCTCCCACATCAACAGCGAAAACGATCTGGCCGAGCAGATCGTCTACAGCGCCCCGACGGGGGCGGTCATCCGGCTGAAAGACGTGGCCCGGATCGTGCGCGAAACCGAAGAGCCGCAGTCCACCGTGCGGGTCGATGGCAAGAAGTGTCTGGTGGTGTCGCTGGAAATGCAGAGCGGCCACAACATCGTCGATTTCGGCCGCCAGGTCGGACGGGTGATCGCCGCTTTCCAGCAAACCTTGCCCACCGACGTCAGGATCGACATCGTTTCCAACATCCCCCAGGCGGTATCCCAGTCGATCAACAGCTTTCTGAAGGAGTTCCTGATCGCCATCTTCTCGGTGATCCTGGTTACGATCATCCTGCTGCCGGGTCGGGTGGCGCTGGCCGCCGCCGCCACCATCCCGGTCACCATCCTGTCGACCCTGGCCGTCCTGTGGGCCCTGGGCATCGACCTGCAGACGGTGTCGCTGGCATCACTGATCCTGGTGCTGGGGCTGGTGGTCGACGACCCGATCGTCATCATCGACAACTACGTCGAGAAGCTCGACCTGGGCTTCGACCGCCGCAGGGCAGCGACTCTCAGTGTGCGGGAACTCTTCCCCTCGGTTTTTGCCGCCACCGTCATCATCATCTGCTGTTTTGTGCCGATGCGCTTTTTTCTGAAAGGGATGGCGGGCGACTTCATCAGCTCGATGCCGCCGACGGTGATCGTGGCCCTGACCGCCTCGCTGATGGCGGCATCCCTGTTGACCCCGCTGATGTGTTACCGGTTCATCCATCGGGGGGTCCGTCTCGACCGTCCCGGGCGCAAGGCGGCTTTTCTGGCCGGTTTGCAGCGACGCTACGACCGGTGGGTGGAGCAGGCGTTCCGGCGGAAAAAATGGGTGATCGGGGCGGGCGCCTTTTCCTTTGTGGCGGGGCTTGCGATCCTGACCCTGGTGCCCACCCAGCCCTTTCCCAAGATCGAGCGCAACCAGTTCGCGGTCGAGGTTGCCCTGCCCGCCGGCAGTTCGCTGGCGGCGACCGATCGGGTGATCCGCGATCTCGAGGGCGAGTTGATGAAAGACCGGCGGGTGCGGGTGGTCACCGCCTTCGTCGGGGCCAGCTCGCCGCGATTCCACACCATCTACGCCCCGCGCTTTCCCTCGCGGGACCTGGGGCAGCTGGTGGTGTTGACCGACTCCAACGAGTCGACGGTGCGGATGCTCGACGAATACAGCCGGACGTTTGCCGGCAGGTACCCGACGGCCGAAATCAAGTGGAAACAGCTGGAAATGGCCGAATTCATCGAGCCGATCGAGGTGCGCATTGCGGGCGATGACCTGCGCGACCTCAAGCGTGTCGCGAGCCGGGTCACGGCCATCCTGCGGAGAACGGGCGGGGTGACTCTGGTGCGATCCGACAATCGTCAGCCGCTCCAGGGGGTGAACGTCGAAATCAAAAACGACGAGGCCAGCCGGCTCGGCCTTTCCGGCGGAATGATCGGTTATTCGCTGCTGATGGGCACCCTGGGGCTGCCGGCGACCACGATCTGGGAGGGGGCCACCCCGCTCCAGGTGCGGCTGAAATTCGAGGGGATGGATCGCGCCGGCCCGGGCGACCTCGAGAACCTCTACGTCACCTCGCCGCTGCTGGGTTCATCGGTCCCCCTTCGCCAATTGGCCGATTTGCGCCCTGGCTGGAGCGAGGGCGACATCGTGCGTCGCAACGGGGTGCGCACCCTGACCGTGATGGCCGAGCTTGGCCGCGATGTCTACGCTTCGTCGGTGATCGGCAAGGCAAAGCCGCAGATCGACGCCCTCGAGTTGCCCCCGGGGGTGCGCATCGAGTACGGCGGGGAGCTGGCGATGGGGGTCGAGTACTTCACCCCCTTCTATTACGCCCTGCTGGTCACCATCCTGCTGATCTTGCTGATCCTGATGTTCGAGTTCCGCAGCCTGAAGAAGTCGCTGCTGATCATGATCGTCATGCCGCTGACCCTTTTTGGAGCGGCTTTCGGCATCCTGGTCACCGGCTATCCGTTCAGCATCACCGCGTTCATCGGGTTGATCTCGCTGTTCGGTATCGTGGTGCGCAACGGCATCATCTACGTGCAGTACGCCGACGAGTTGCGGCACGAGGGAGGCTACGGGGCGGAGGAAGCGGCCATTGCCGCCGGCAAACGCCGGATGCGGCCGATCTTCCTCACCGCCATGGCGGCGGCGGTCGGCGTCGTGCCCATGATCCTGAGCGGGTCGTCGCTGTGGGGGCCGCTGGGTTCGGTGATCTGCTTCGGCCTGCTCTTCGCCCTGGTCTTGTCGCTGCTGATCCTGCCGGTCCTCTATTACCTGCTTCACCGAAACGAACCGTCCGGGGTCCGCCAAGGGGAATCCACATGAAGCCAACCAGGATATGGATCGCGCTGCTGCTCGGGCTGGGGGCGACCGCCTCGCTCCTGGCGGAGGAGAAACTGACCCTTGCCCGTTGCCAGAGTTTGGCGCTGGAGAACCACATCGCCCTCCGCAACAGCCGGCTGGAGACCGCGGCCGCCCGGGAAGCGAAAAAAGCGGCCTTCACCAAATTCTTCCCTTCGCTGTCGGTTGCCGGGGCGGTTTTCCAGGCGAGTGAGCCGCTGCTGGAGATCACCTCGCCGGGGGGCAACCTGCCGGTCTACGACGGCAACCCGGCGAGCCTGGCCAAGGCCACCCAGTTCGCCTACTTCCCGCCCTCGACCACCGCCATGCTCGGCAAGGGTGGTTATGGCTTGGTCAGCGCCGTGCAACCGGTTTACGCGGGGGGGCGCATCGTTACCGGCAACCGGCTGGCTTTGCTGG
Organism: uncultured Clostridia bacterium; assembly: GCA_964614865.1. GTDB lineage: Bacteria > Acidobacteriota > Aminicenantia > UBA2199 > UBA2199 > CAZTNO01. Next base: position 14,175 of record CAZTNO010000017.1, on the reverse strand, counting down.
GAATCGAGGTGGGAGAGACCCGGCAACGGCTGACGCAAAGCGAGATCACGCTGGCGATTGAAGAACAGTACTGGCAAATCGTGGCCCTGGACCAGAAACTCAAGACGGTGGCCCGTTTCGAAGAGCTCCTGACCCGCTTGCGGGAAAAGGTCGAGTCGGGGTACGAGGCCGGGCTGGCCACCAAGAACGAGGTGTTGAAGGTCGGGTTGAAGCTCTCGGCGCTCCTGGTCGACAAGACCAAGTTGCAGAACGGACGGAACGTGGCTCTGATGGCTTTGTGCCAGTTCATCGGTCTGCCGTACGACCCCGGTTTCGAGCTGGAACCTGCGCCGCTCCCGCAAGGAAACCCCGAAGAGATCCGGGTCGACCACGCGGCGGCGCTGGAGCGGCGCCCCGAGCGCAAATTGCTGGATGCCGCCGTTCGTTCAGAGGCTTTGCTGGGGCGGCTCAAACTCGGCGAGTTTCGGCCCCAGGCCGCCATCGGCGCGGCGGGGCTCTTCCTGAAAAACGGGGATGCCCGGGGAAAGACCAACGCGATCGTCTATGCGACCCTCTCGATCCCCCTCTCGGGAGTATGGGAGGCGTCGTACGTCCGGCAGGAACGCAAGATTCGGGAGAAAATGGCGGGGAACACCCTGCGCGACCGCTCCGAGGCGATGGTGATCCAGATGGAGAAAACCTGGCAAGACCTGGCCGATGCCGGCCGCCTGGTCCGGGTGTCGCAGGAGGCCTTGACCCAGGCCGAGGAGAACCTCAAGGTCAACCAGGACAGCTACGAAAACGGCCTGAGCGAGATCTCCGATCTGCTCGAAGCCCAGGTTTTGCGGCAGCAGGCCCTGGACCAGGTGACCGATGCGGCGGTGGCCTATCGGACCCGGCGGGCCCGCTATTTGCAGGCGACCGGTCGCCGCTGAGGGACGGACCCCGAGCCCTGAACCGTCAAGGTCCGTCCCCCCGCTTTCACTCGCTGGCGGGCGGAGTCTCTTGCGGACTCCCGGGTTCATCGCCGGCGGGCAGGTTCTTGTCTTTTTGGATCCGCGATTCGCAGGTTTTGCATAGTTCGGAGATGTTCTTGAGCTCGCGGGCCTGGGCCACCGAGCCGTTGAAAATCTCGTCGGTCTTGTTGGTGTTGATGTGCTGGCAGTCGGCGTACAGGTGGTAGCGTGAGCCCGACTTGGTCCAGAAGACGTTGTTGGCCCCGGAGAGCGACTCGACCTTCTCGGTCTGTGCGGCGTACTGCTCCTGGGAAGGGGGGTTGAAGTCGATGCCGGTGGCGCCGGCGATCAGCATGGCCACCACCGCGATTGCGCCCAGGATGCCTTTCTGCTTCCCGTTCATGTCCTTGTTGGTGAAGATCAGGATGACCAGAGGGAGAAAGGCGATCACGCTGATGATCACGCCGAGCTGGTTCTGGATGAAAAACTTGACCTTGTTCTTTTCCGAGGCGGGATCGAGCCGGTTGGACTTCTTCCACAACAGCGAACCGACGATGGCGAAGATCAGGTCGGCCACGATCAGCACGATCAGCCAAACCATCTTGAGCGGCGGCTTGCGCAGCAGGAGGATGGCTCCGACCTCGAACCCGATGGCCACGATCCAGGAGATGATGGCAAACAAACGCAGGCTCTTGGCCCGCCCCTTGCTCTCGTCGCTGGCGACGAACGGCTTCGATTCTCTCGCCCTGGTGGTTTCGGGTGCTTCCGCGCCCTCCACCCTGGTCACTTTCTTCGTCGTACCCTTGTCCGCCATTTGGCACCTCCTGCTCGAGTCTGTATACCCTATCACACCTGTTCGGAATAGAAAAGGCTTGTCCTGAATCTGTTCGTCGGGAACGACCTCGACGTGGAGGTCTTCCTCGGTGGCGACGACTGCTACTACGAGTTTGAAATCAACGCTCTTGGCATCAGTTAGGCGCTGCGCGCTGGAGGGCAGCCGGTGAAGGCGAACCCCGTTTGCCGGGGCTTTGCCGTTTAGCGGTCAGGGGTGCCTTCGGCTGTCAACTCCGCGAGTACCTGCCTGGCTTTCTCGTTTTTCGGGTTGAGCCGCAAGGATTTTGAGTAGTTCTCGCGGGCCAGGTCGGGTTGGCCGCATTTCAAGTGGGCCTCGCCCAGGCTGTCGTAGACGTTGGCCGAATCGGGGTACTCCTCGGCGTTCCGTTTGAACACGGCGAGGGCCTCGGCGAGTTTGCCGGCTTCCAGCAACCGGTAGCCAAGCTGGTTGAAGGAACCTTCGTTAAAGAGAACACCGGGAGCGGATGTCTTCTTGAGTTCCGCGTACTCTTTCATGCCGGCAGCCAGCCCCGCGGCCAGGATGGTGCGTTCGACCCGCTCGGCGGCTTGCTCCCCGCGCAAGAACCGGTCGACGGTGTCGATCTTCAGGGTGGTGACGTTTCCCTGGCTGTCTTGTTCGAAAAAATACCGGTTGCGACCGTCTTCATCGCGCCAGCCGCCATCCGCTCCGGGAGGCAATAGCGCGATGGTTTTCTGGTGGAGCGAATCGACCAGAGAGAGGCGTCCATCCTTGGCGGAGATCGAGAATTGGGTGTTCAAGGAGGCGGAAAAGTAATCGCCGAGATAGGGGGACAGCTCCTTGGAAACATCCGGGGGGGGGGCGGTGGTCGCCGGTTTCTTCTGCGACGTGATCACCTGATGCAGTGCCATCTCGGTGGCCTGACCCGTTTCGTCCTGCGTGAACACCAGGTACAGATGAGACGCAAGCTTGCAGAACCACCGCCCCTGCCCGTCGCGACGGTGGAAGGGCAGCACCATTTTCCCCGGGACATCGAGAGTCAGGTTTCCCTCCTTCTCCAGCACGGTGAAGGTCGGTCCGCCCTGCGGGTTGGCGAACTTGCCCAGGTAGGGGGCGAAATCCGTGCCACCTTGGACTGGGGTACCGGCAAGCTTGTACTCCAGCACATCGATTTTCTTGCCGTTGAAGTTCGATGAAGCGACCGAAACCAATTCGGATATCCGGATGTGCCCCGAATCGACATAATCGGTCTCGAATGCGGTCGAATCGATCGGGATCCAGCCGGCGTCGCCCATGTAGATCTCGTTCCAGGCGTGCTGGCCAAAGCCCCCCCCGTAATTGGAGGTGTACATGGCGCCAAAGACGATCCGGGCTGGAATGCCCACCGCCCGGCACAGCGCCGCGAGTAGCATCGAGTGCGAGCCGCATTCCCCGGCCCGCAAGTCGTACGTTTTTCGGGCGCTGCCTCCGCCGGGAATGGCGTAGTCGATGTTTTCCGCCACCCACTTGCTGAGGCGGACCGCGGCCTGCCAACAGTCGGGCGAGCCCTGGACGATCTCCCTGGCTTGGGCTACCAACACCGGATCGTCGGACTCGATGAAACGTTCGGGCTTCAGGTACCGTCGCAAGCGGTCGTCAACTGGAGGTGGGAAGGGGAACGGCGGGGCGTTGACTCCGCCGTACCTGGGGTGGTCGATTTCCAGCACGCCGTCGATCACGTTCTTTTCCACCGTGCCGGTGAATTTCTGTCCCGGCACGTTGAGATCGGCCGGGGCCAGAAAGACGCCGGTCGGCTCGATCCGCACCCGCAGTTTCATGTAGGTGATGGCCTGTACATCGGAGATGACAACGCCAGCCTTGGTGAAGATCGAGGGGTCCATGTTGGCCACCTTGAGGCGTCCGACGACCTTCCGGTCGGACAGGTAGACCTTACGGTTGTGAACCTCGAACTGGAGGTAGTCGTCGTAGTCTTTGGCCAGCCAGTATTTGGCCTTGACTCCGGTCTTGGTGTTGGTCTGCTCGACGACCAGGGCGTCGAAGGTTCTGCCGGCCAGATTGATCCGCTCCTGGCCAATCTTGCGGAAAGCCGAGCGCTGTATCTCCTCCTCCATGAATTCGAGGATGTCGCAATCGATTTCGGTCGCCTGGTGGACGACGAATTGTTTCTTCAAGTAGGCGAATTTCTCGGCATCGCCGACCAGCAGCCCGGGGGTGAGGGCGATCCGTTTCGGCTCAGGGCGCAGCGATGAACCCAGCGCCGCCTCGGTTCCTGTCACCTCGATGTCGAAGGTGAGCTTGCGGACACCCTGGTCGATGCGGATGGAGGCCTTGACGACTCTCCGGGTCTTTGGGTCGAGTAGCGCGGCCACTTTGATTTCACTGTTGAATTCGCTGCCCAGTACCGACAGCATGACGAAGAGGACGGTCTCCTGACGGACCAGTTCGCGCCCCTCGTGGCGAACCGGGGTTTCTGAACCCTCGGAGTAACCGCATACCACGCCGTTGATCTCGATGGCGTGGTACACCTTTTCCGCCCCCGTCCTGGCCTCTGTGCCAGCCGGGGCGTGGACGGCCAGCAGCATCAAGGTAAGGCAAGTCCAGCCGAACATCGCGCACGTTTTTTTTGTGAGCATGTGGATCCTCCGTGGTCGCGGGTGAGATTGATCCCCCTTTCCCGGTGTTCCCGACCTTCCCCCGTCCATACCGTGACTTGAAAGTAAAAACATTTCCACTTTTCACCTCACTTTTTCTTCGCCCTGTGGCAGTGGGGTGTCCGGTCCAGGCTGGTCTGGCCGGAATTCAGTCAGGCCGGATGACGGAGGTGACGCTGATTTTCGGCGGATGCTCCAGGGTCTTTTTCACCAGGCACAACTGGGCCGCCGACACCGCGGCCGGGGCGTACTTCTCGGGGAAGGTGGAGGGGAGGCGGATCTCGATCTTCACCTCGTCGAGCAGCCGGCTCTGCGGGTCGAAGGTCATCTGCTGGACCAGTTCGATTCCCGCCGGATCGATTCCGCGCTGCTGGCAAAATCCCAGCACGTAGATGCCGGCGCAAGTGCCCATCGAGCTCAGAAACAGCTCGAACGGGGAGGGCGCGCTGCCCGCGCCGCCGCCGGCGACCGGCTGATCGGTCTGGTGGGTGAAGCCGTTGTAATCCGCAACCACCCGTTTGCCGCCGGGAAAAGTGATTTTCATCTCCATGGACCCACCTCCGGAATTATTGTATTGCTGTGCGTTTCGCCAGTTTTCCACCCCGTTTGCCGGGCCGGCGGTGGCGGTACAGGCCCACCGCCACCCACCACAGCACCCCCAGCGTACATCCCCAGGGGAACAGGTACCCTCCCGAGACGAACACCGTGCGATCGGTGCGGTAGCGGAAGTCGACCAGGCGGCTTCCCCGCGTGTCGTAGGGGATCACCGAGGAAACGGTGCCGAGGGCATCGACCTTGCCCGAGATCCCGGTGGAGGTGGAGCGGAGCAGGTCGCGCCGGCACTCCACCGCGCGGATCGCAGCCATGGCCAGGTGTTGGCTGGGGGCCGCGGTGTTGCCAAACCAGCCGTCATTGGACACGGTGACCAGAAGCTCTCCGCCCAAGTCGACCATTCGTCGCACCAGGACGGGAAAGATCACCTCGTAACAGATGGGGGTGGCCACCCGGTGCCCCGCCACCGGCAGGGGGCTGAGCGAGGCGCCGGGGGTGAAATCACCCACCTGATCGGTGATTTTGCGCACGAAGAAGAGCAATTTGCGGAAGGGGACGTACTCGCCAAAGGGGGTCAGATGAACCTTGGCGTAGCTGGCGATGCGGTCCCCGTCGAACGACATCAGCGAGTTGTAGACCCGGTTTTCCCCCTGGACATCGGTGAACCCGGCCAGCAGGGGACCATGGGTGGCGGCGAACTCCTGCAGCCAGCGTTCCTGGAGGGGGCTCTGCCGGGGCAGCAGGGGGACCGAACTCTCAGGCCAGACGACGAATTCGGCCCCCTGCGCGGCCAACGTGCGACTGGTGGCCAGCAGGGCCTCGGTTTCCTTTCGCAGCTCAGGCCAGGTGAAGGTGCGGTGGGGCGGTGCGTTGGGTTGGACGATGCCCGCCCGGTGGACCGGCCTCGCCAGGTCGCTGCGCTGGAAGTTTGCCAGCAGGCCCGCCCCCACCCCGTGCGAGGCCAGCAGGAACAGGGCGAACCCGGCCAGGGGAGGGGCTCGCCGTGGATTGTGCCAGGCCAGGTACAGCAATACCCCGGCCGAGATGGTCCAGAAGGTGAGCAGATGGATGCCGCCGATTTCGGCCCACTGGCGCAGCAGGGGGTTGCCCGCCTGCGCATACCCCGTCAGGCACCAGGGGAAGCCGCCGAACATCCGCTCGACCAGCAGGTCGTGGGTAACCCATCCCGCCGGCAGCAGAACTGCGAGGAATCGGCAGGTGCGCAGGGCGTGTCCGGCCAGCAGGCCGAGCAAGGCGCCCGGTAGAGCCATCAGCGCCGCCAGGGCCAGCAGGGCGACGATGCCGAGGGCGGGCGTCGTGCCGCCGTACACCACCATGACCCGGGGGATCCAGGTCCACTCGAGCAGACCGGTCAGAAAGAAGAAGAGGCCAAACGGGAGCGCTCCCCGGTAATCCCGGCGGCGGACCGCCTCGAGCAGTGGGGCCACAAACAGCACCCCCAGCGGCCAAAAAGCCCACGGCGGCATTGCCCCCGCGTGCCCCAGCGCCGCGGCGATCACCCAGAAAAAGGGGGCTACTCGCCCCGCACGCTTTTGATCAGGAATTTCTTGTTCCCCAACCGTTCGAGGCGGTTCCGCTCTTTCTCGGCTTCACCCCGGGTGAGAAAGCGACCCACCCGCACGGTCTGGTAGCTCTTCCCCTTGACCACCTCGGCGATGATCTCGATGGGCAGCCCCAGTTCGGCGAAGCGTTCCGACTCTTTGCGTGCAGCTTTCTGGTCGGAAAAGGCGCCGATCTGGATGGTGAAACGCCCTTCGCTGGTCACCGGCTTTGCCACCGGGGTGATAGCGGGGGCGGGCTTTTCCACCGCCGCGGGCGCTTCCTGAGGGGAGGCCGCGGGCAGCGCGGCCGGGGGCTCGCTCGCCGGAGTCGAGGGCTCTTCCCGGTGAAGGCGCATCTCCTGCGAAATGGCCGCTGCAGCGGGCGGAGTGTCCGGGGGGGGGACGGTGGCCAGGGAGGCCTCGGACCGGGGCCCGCGCTGGGACGAAGCATAGCCCGCACGGTAGCCCAGGTAGAAGAGGAGGATGCCGATCATCAGGACCGACACCAGCAGCACGACGATGTGCACGAAGGTGACCTTGAGCTCGAAATAGGAACGCTCGTTGCGTTCGATCTGCTCGTCAAAAGAGGAATTTCGACCGTTGCTCATTTTTTGTCGCCTACTTCTTGATTTCCGGGACCTGTCCCATCAGGGAGCGGAACATGTCGAGGGGGATCGGGAAGACGATGGTGGTGGAGTTTTCGGCACCGATCTCCATCAGCGTCTGCAGGTAGCGGAGCTGGATGGTGACGGGGTTTTGCGAGATGGTCGAGGCGGCTTCGAGCAGCTTGGCGGAGGCCTGGAACTCGCCGTCGGCGTGGATCACCTTGGCGCGGCGTTCCCGCTCGGCTTCGGCCTGCTTGGCCATGGCCCGCTGCATCTCCTGCGGCAGATCGACGTGCTTGATCTCGACCATCGACACCTTGATGCCCCAGGGGTCGGTGTGCTTGTCGATGATCTCCTGCAGCTGGGCATTGAGCTTGTCCCGTTCCGACAGCAGCTCGTCGAGGTCGGCCTGGCCGAGCACCGAGCGCAGGGTGGTCTGGGAGAGTTGCGAGGTGGCGTAGAGGTAGTCCTGCACCTCGATCACCGCCTTGGTGGGGTCGACCACCCGGAAGTAGACCACCGCGTTGACCTTCACCGAGACGTTGTCGCGGGAGATGATGTCTTGCGGGGGGACGTCGAGGACGATGGTCCGCAGGCTGATGCGCACCATCTTGTCGATCGGGGCGAAGATCACGACCAGCCCCGGCCCCTTGGCTGCGATCACCCGGCCGAGGCGGAAGATCACGCCGCGTTCGTATTCGCGCAGCACCTTGAACCAGTTCAACAACAGGAGCAGGACGAAGAACCCCACGATGATGACGGGACTGAAAAAATTGGCTGGCATGGTTACCCTCCTTGGGTGACGGTCAGGGTCATGTGGTCGATGGCGGTGACGACCACGGCTGTTCCGGCGGCGATCGGCGAGGCGGCGGTGGCGTGCCACCACTCACCGTGGACAAAAACCCGGCCGCCGGCAGGGGATATCTCGGTTTGGGCGAGACCCCGTTCGCCGACCAGGCCCTCGGCTCCGGTGCGGACCGGAGCACTCATCGCCCGGGCGGCCATCCAGGTGAGCAGCAGGATCAGGGCGGAAAAACAGGCGGCAAAAGTCAGGATGATGGACATGGCGGGCCTCTGCTCGGCGATCGGAGAGCGGACCAGAATGATCGAACCAATGATGAACGACGCAATGCCACCGGCACCCAGCACGCCAAACCCCTGCACCTTGATCTCGGCGATGAAAAAACCGATCGATAGCAGGATCAGCAGAAGGCCGACCGCGTTGAGCGGCAGGATCTGGAAGGCCAGGAAGGCGAGCAGCAGGCAGATCCCGCCGAGGACGCCGGGGATCACGGTGCCGGGATGGGTGAACTCGATGTAGAGGCCGATCAGCCCGAAGATGAGGAGGAAATAGGCCAGGCCGGGATTGGTGATCAGGCGCAGGAACCGCTGCCGGGGGCTCATCGGCAGCGACACCCACCGTTCTCCTTGGAGCTTCAAGGTGACCCGGGAGCCGTCGGGGCGGGTGATGGTGCGTCCTTCGAGTTGGGTCAAAAGGTCGGGCACGTCGGCCGCCACCAGGTCGACCAGGTGGCGATCCCGGCATTCGTTTGCGGTGTAGGAGAGGCTCTCCAGCACGGCCTTGGCAGCCCACTCCTCATTCCGGTTGCGACTCCGGGCCAGCGATCGGATGTAGGCTGCACTGTCGTTGGTCACCTTGGCCTTCATCGTCGGTTCGATCTCTTTGCCCATCGCAGATACCGGGGAGGCGGCGCCGGCGTTGGTGCCGGGGGCCATGGCGGCGATGTCGGCGGCGAGCAGCAGGAAAAACCCCGCCGAGGCGGCACGCCCCCCCCGGGGGCTGACCAGTACGGCCACCGAGGCTTTTGCCGCCAGTATCTCCTGGATGATGGCCCGCATCGAGGAGTCGTAGCCCCCTGGCGTATCGAGGCGGATCACGATCAACTGGATGCGGGGGTCGGTTTTGAGGCGGCCAAGGGTGGTGACCAGGTATTCCTGGGCCAGGGTGTCGATGGGCCCTTCGAGTTGAAGTACCGCCACCTCTGCGGGGACGATCCCGGGCAGGCACACGATCCAGAGCAGGAGGAACAGGCGTTTCATCGCTGAAATTATAGGGAATGACGCGGTAAAATGCAAACCGTCTTTTGCCGGAGGGCGGTTGCTTTTTTTTCGACACTTGCGTATCTTGAGCAGGTGAAAAAGGAGATGGTCGCCCAGGTGGAAATCGGTTCCCGGTTCGGGGTCCGTCAAAAACTCCTCTTGCTTTTTTCCTCTGTGGCGGTGCTGATTTTCGGCATTTCCCTTTTTTTCAGTGTCAGCCAGCGCCGGCACTGGAACGTGTTGCTGGTGGATTGGCAAAAGCAGAAAAGCGAACAACTCGCGAGCATTCTCCCGTTGCTGGGGCGTTCCCTGGAGCTGCTGGTTTCCGACTACACCTACTGGGACGATATGGTCGAGTATTGCCATCGCCCCGATCCCGCCTGGGCCCGGGAGAATCTCGAATCGGCACTGAAGAGTTACCGCCTCGATAGCTGCTGGGTTCTCAGCCTGGCTGGAGAGTGGGTGTACTCCCAGGACCGTTTAACGCCCGCCCAGCGCCAGTTGCTGCCCATGGCCGATCGGGCCAAGGTGGCGCGGCTCTTTGCCGGTAACCGGCGCTTCGTCCACTTCTTTTGCTGGATCGGCGGCGAATTGATCGAGATCCGCGGCGGCACCGTCCACCCCTCGTCCGACCTGAAACGGCTGACCCCTCCCCAGGGCTACCTGTTCACCGGCAAGCGCTGGGACCCAAAGTTCCAGGGCGAACTGCAAGGTTTGCTCGACTGTCCGATCCGGTTGCTGTTCGCCGGCGAACCCCCCCCTCCGCCCGGCATCGACCCGGCACTGGGGGAGTATCAGGTGCTGAAGGGGCTGCCGGGGTGGGACCAGCAGACGGTGGCCTCGGTTTTGGCCCGGGGCAAGTTCACGGTCCTGGCCATGCTTCGGCAGCGGTCCTGGATGGATTTGGTGCGGGGCGCCTTGCTCAGCCTGATCCTCCTGATGCTGCTGGGGCTGGTGCTGAACCGCTGGTTGCACAAACCCCTGAACCTGCTGGCCGGCGCCCTTTCCCGGGGCGATCCTTCCCGCCTGGAGGGCTTGCGCCGGCGCGCCGACGAGTTCGGGGCCATGGCCGACGTGACCGTCCGGTTTTTCGAGCAGCAGCAGGAACTGCGGGGGCAGGCCCGCAAGGTGAAGAACCTGCTCGACAACACCGGGCAGGGGATCCTCTCCCTCGCCCCCGACCTGCGGGTGAATCCCGAGGCCAGTCACGAGTGCGAGCGGCTGTTCGGGTGCGCGGTGACCGGGGTTTCATTTCCCGAACTGGCGTATCCCGGCAATCCCCGGGATGGCGAAGTGCTCGCCAAGGTGCTTGCCCGCCTGTACTCGGGAGACGCGCGGATGCGCACCCTGATGTTGCCCCTGCTGCCGGGGGAACTCTCGCTGAACGGCCTGCACCTCTCCTTGCAGTTCCGCTGGATCGTGTTCGGGGACGGACATGAGGGGGTGATGGTGGTGATCACCGATGTGACCGGCCAGCGGGCGCTCGAGGGGCAAATGGAGGAAGAGCGGCGCCTGTTGCAGCGGGTGGTCAAGATCGCCTCGTTTCCCCAGGATTTTGCCGGGTTGCTGGCCGATTTTCGGGGCTTTCTCGCTGGCGGGGAAACAGAGTTTTCTTCGGAGGGGGCCGAGAAGGGTGGGGGGCCCTTGTTCCGGAGGGTGCATACCTTCAAGGCGAGTTTTGCCATGTTCGAGATGAGCGGGGTGGCCAAAGAGTTGTTGCGGCTGGAAGAGGAGTTGCGCTCCTGGCAGGATTCGGCAGCGGCCGGCAAGGGCGCCCCCTTCCCGGGGCTCAGCAAATGGCGCGCGGTCCTGCTCGACATCCTGGAAGAAGATCTGGCCCTGGTGAGCTGCGCTTTGCCCGGAGAACCCTGGAATGCCAGGCACGACAAGGTCCAGGTGCCCGAAAACCGGCTCGACGAGCTGGCCGGACAAGTGGCTTCGCTCTCCCCGCAAACCGAGGGGACTCGCCTGGCGGGAGAGCTCCTGCGCTTGCGGAATCGCTCGCTGAAAGAGATGCTCTCGCTGTATCCCGACTACACCCTCTCGATGGCGGCCCGGCTCGGCAAGTCGGTGCGCCCCTTCGTCCCCGAGGGAGAGGATGTGGCGGTCGATCCTCGCCGGTTCCATCCGGTGATCAAGAATCTGATCCACGTCTTTCGCAATGCCGTCGATCATGGCCTCGAGGGGCCCGATGAACGGGTGGCGGCGGGGAAAAGCGAAACGGGGACGATCTCGTTGCAGTTCGGTCGCCAGGGGGATTGGCTGCTCCTTTCGGTGCGAGACGATGGCCGCGGGCTCGATGCCGGGGAGATGCGTCGCCGGGGAGAGGCGATGGGGCTGGTGGTGCCTTCGGGAGACCAGGCGGCATTCGAGCTGGTCTGGCGGGATGGCTTCACCACCCGCAAGGTTCCCGACTCGCTTTCGGGGGAGGGGGAGGGCTTGCCGGCGTTGCGCCGGGCGGTTCTCCAGGCCGGGGGCGAAACCGGAATCGGGCTCCTTCCCCAAGGGGGGACCGAGGTATGGATCCGCATTCCCCTCTCTTCCCCCCCCGTTTGTGCTGAAATCACCAGGGAGGTCCTGTCGTGAGCAGAATCCTGCTGGTCGATGATTCCATCCTGATGCGCCGGAACCTGAAGATGCTGGTGGAGACCTACACGATTCACGACGTGGCGGGCGAGGCGATCAATGGCCGGGAGGCCACGCAGAAGTTCCGGGAGCTTCGACCCGATCTGGTGACCATGGACATCAACATGCCCGCCGTCGACGGACTCGAGGCCATCCGCCAGATCCGCGCCGAATTTCCCGGCGCCGTGATCGTGGCCGTAAGTACCGTCAGCGAACGGGAGAAGATCCTCGAGGCCATCGATGCCGGGGCCACCACCTACCTGCTGAAGCCGATCGAGCAGGCCCACTTCATCAAGGTGTTGGAGGGGCTGCTCGGGGAGGGGGCAGGCGACCCCGGGCCAGGGAGTTGAGCGGAGGTACTGCGGTGCGCGACGGACATTGTAATTTTTTTTCCGATCCGCTATTCTGCCAACCAACGAGAGAAGGTGCATGAGTTCGGAGTACTGGGTCGCTTGTTGGCACTGTCTGGCCGAATACGATGCGGTGTCCGCGGCGACCTGTCGGCATACCCAGGGCAGCAAGGTCTGTCCGTATTGCCTGAAGTGCTTCTGCGACGCCCCTGAAGAGTATTGGCAGAAGTTCAAAGCGGGGGCTCCCCCCGACCTGCTCCTGGAGTTGGAGAGCATCGACGACATCGTCCCCCGGCCGTTCGGGGAAATGCTGGTGCGGGACGGCAAGCTGACTCCCGAACAGTTGGAGGAGGCGCTGCAAAAACAGGCGGTGACGAAGAAGAAACTCGGCGAGATCCTGGTCATGATGGGCTGGATTCCTCCCGAGGACTTGAATCTCTACCTGATGAACCAGAAGTGGCTCAAGGCGGCCGACCTCTCCACCGTCGCGATCGAGAGCCCCCTGATCGACCGGGTCGGCGGCGATGTCTGCCTGGAACACCGCATCGTTCCCCTCGAGGTCCAGCCCACCCCCGATGGCGAGGTGCTACGCTTCGCCTTCAGTGCCAACGAACAGTTGGCGGTCATGCGCCACGACGATCGCCTGAAGGACTTCAAGCTGCTGCCGCAGTGGACCGAAAGGGCGGATATCGAAAGCTTCCTGTCCCGTTGGCAGAACCTCGACACCGAATTGCGCCGGCAATTCGAGAAACTGATTCGCAACGCTGTCCGCTTCGGGGCCACGGTGATCGAGTTGGAGAGGGTGGGCGACACGGTGGCGTTTTTCTTCCGCACCGAAGGGCGCCGGCTGAAGATCACCCCCAAGTTGAGCCAGCCGCTCGTCCTGTACGAGAAAACCCTTCATTTGACCGGGGTGGGCGAAGGGTCCGGACGCAGCGAATGCCGGCGCTTGTTCGTCTCCGAAGAGGTGGAGGGGTGCGAGCTGGCGGCACGGCGCGAGGCGGTCGGCGGCGGGGAGCGTCTCACCATCCACGTGATCTATCCCGAGCCCCTCGATCTGATGCTGGAGGAGTTGCCCCTGAGTCAGGAGGAGCGGGACACGGTCGGCCAGGCATTGAGCCTGGAGAATGGCCTGGTGGTGGTGGTCGGCAGCTCGGGATCGGCCACCCACGAGACCATGTACACCCTGATGAACACCCTGGCTGCCGAGCGCCCCGCTTCGGTGGAGGATCCGGTTCGCCTCACGCGCTCCGACCGGTTCCAGGTGTCGATGCCCGATCGCAAGATCGACATCGACGTCCTGGCCACGCTGCTCGAGTGGAAACCCCGTTCCCTCTTCCTGTTCAACTACACCAGCAAATCGTATGCCCCGGCCTTCCTCAATTTTTCGCTGCGCGGCAAGGTGTTCCTGGAAGTTCAGGCCGGTTCGTGGCCCGAGGTGGTCGACCGGTTGAATATGGACATGTCCTTCGATGAAATGCTCGGCAGGCTGTGCCTGATCATCCACCAGCGATCGCTGCACATCCTCTGCCCCTCCTGCCGGCAGGCCCACCCTGCCGGGACCGAGGGGCTGTTTCCCCATCTCGAACTGCAGAAGAAGTACACCCTGTTCCGGGAGAAGGGGTGCCCCGCCTGCCACTACACCGGTTATGAACGCCGGGTAAACGTGTTCGAGGTCCTCGCTCCCGATGAGGACGACCGCCTCTACTTCAAGGGGCGCGGGTCGATCGAGCCGGGGGGGAAAGTCTCGGAAAGGGGGGGGACCCCGCTGCAGGAGAAGGTTCTGCACGCCGTGCTGCGCGGCGACGTTTCGGTGAACGAGTACTTCCGGCTGTTTCCAGGGGCTGAACGCTAGGCCCGGGGCTTCCCGGTGAAGGTGTGCCGGCATTCCACGCAGCAGACCCAGTCGACCCGAGGCGGCGGGCGGCGCGGGTGGTATCGCCACCAGGCGATTCCCGCCGCTACCGCGACCACCAGCAGGGGCAGCGAGACCTGCGAGGCCAGCAGCGCGATTCCCAGC